>QIAW01000562.1 GCA_003225655.1 Acidobacteriota bacterium | reverse complement strand
ACTATCTCCTAAATCTTTTTCTTTTCGCGACGATTTTCACAGGGGACAAGGGTTGCAGGGGCTGAAGCCCGAATCTTTAAAAGACGCTGACGGCACGACTCCGCTTCGCTAAAGTCGTGCCCTGATACAAACCACAAGCTGAAAACATCTATTTGTGGCTTGTCGCGTTATGCTTGTGGCTTGCCGCGTTGTGCCACACGAGCTGTGGCCCTTCCGAGTTTTTGTGAGATAGTTTCCAGTTATGAGATAGTGTGCTGTCTTGCCTAATCGTTGACAATCAGAGCAGCCAATCTGTTGAAAGACAATACTGTTTAGATCAATAGAATTGGAAGCTTTTAGCTGTGACACCACAAATAGCTTCCGGCTTGAATACTCCGGATACCAAGTCTGCCAGTTGTAAATTAAATGTAAATTCCTGATGCAATTGTTCTGTTGAACTTTCTGGCTCACGGCGAGCATCGAAAACGCTCCAGCCTTGCTAGAATAGCCAAGGTCTTAACACTTCCAGCTCTAGAGCTGGTTTCATAGAAGCCTTGAGGAGGCGAATTTTGGAACCTCAGGGGCTAAAGCGCACACTGAACGCTCTTACCGGCACGGCTGAAGAGGTTCGAACGTACAGGTTATCGGTACAATAGGGGTTCCTCCACTGCGTGTCGGAATGACAAGAAACCGATTTTTTCCGCAGCCTCTGAAGCCCGTGCCCTTTCGAAAACTATTTATGAAACCAGGTCTACATACTTTGAGCATCTAATACTTACTTAGACTAGATATGTTTGAGAATCTCTCTGAAAAACTGCAACGCGCATTTAAGAGCCTTCGCGGACAGGGCAAGCTGAGCGAAGAAAACATGAGCGAAGCCCTGCGCGAGATCCGGCTGGCGCTGCTCGAGGCTGACGTCAACGTCAAAGTCGTCAAGCAGTTCATTGACGAGGTCAGGGTCAAGGCCATGGGCGCCGAGGTGATGACCGCTCTCTCGCCCGCCGAGCAGGTGGTGAAGCTGGTGCGCGATGAGATGGTCGAGATCCTGGGGAAAGAGACGGCCAGGCTGAAATTCGCCTCGCAGCCGCCCACGGTTGTGCTGATGGCCGGGCTGCAGGGTTCCGGCAAGACCACTACCACCGGCAAGCTGGCGGCGTGGCTCAAGAAGGGCGGGCACCGGCCCATGCTGGTGAGCGTAGACGTTTACCGCCCGGCGGCACGCCAGCAGTTAAAGATCGTTGCGGACGCCATCCCGGCGCATATCTATGAAGGCAAGGTCGAGGGCGAGGCCAATACGGCGACGGTGGAACGGCTGGCCAAAGAGGCGCGGCGTGAAGCTGTCAACAGCGGCTGCGACGTGCTGATCGTGGATACCGCCGGACGTTTACATATTGACGAGCGGCTCATGGAAGAGATGCAGTCGCTGAAGAAGCTGTTGAACCCGGCTGAGATCCTGTTTGTGGCCGATGCCATGACCGGGCAGGATGCGGTAAGGTCAGCCGATGAATTCCATAAGAAGCTTACGCTGACGGGTGTGGTACTGACCAAGATGGATGGCGACGCCCGCGGGGGAGCGGCACTTTCTATCCGCAACGTTACCGGGCAGCCGATCAAGTTCATTGGTATCGGCGAAAAATACGATGCCCTGGAGCCGTTTCATCCTGACCGCATCGTCGGCCGCATTCTGGGCATGGGCGACATTCTTTCGCTGATCGAACGCGCGGAAGAGACCATGGACCGCAAGAAATCCGAGGAGTTCGCCAAGAAGGCGCTCGGCGGCGATGGCTTTTCGCTGGAAGACTTCCGCGACCAGTTGCGCCAGGTGAAGAAGATGGGCTCGTTGCAAAGCATCGTGAAGATGCTGCCCAACGTGGGGCCGTTCCAGGGGCTGCAAAAAGCGTCGGACAACATTGACGAGAAGCAGTTGGTGCGCACGGAGGCGATCATTAATTCCATGACCGCGCATGAGCGCGACCACCACGAGGTCATCAATGGCAGCCGGCGCAAGCGCATTGCGCGCGGCTCAGGGACCTCGGTGCAGGAAGTCAATCAGTTATTGCGGCAATACGCGCAGATGCGCAA
>QIAW01000082.1:9012-11692 GCA_003225655.1 Acidobacteriota bacterium | reverse complement strand
GAATTCGCACCGTGCTCTTTGATGCCGACAAGGGATTCCTCCTCAACGGGAAGCCAGTAAAGATCAAAGGCACCTGCAACCACCAGGATCATGCCGGCGTGGGCTCCGCAATTCCTGATCGCCTGCAGTATTACCGCATCGAGCGACTGAAGGAGATGGGATCGAACGGCTATCGCACCTCACACAATCCGCCTACGCCTGAACTGCTGGAGGCCTGCGACCGTCTCGGCATGCTGGTGATGGATGAGACCCGCATGATGTCATCGAATCCAGAGGGCCTGAGCCAGCTCGAGCGCCTGGTGCGACGCGACCGCAATCATCCCAGCGTTGTCATCTGGTCGTTGGGCAACGAAGAGCGCGAGCAGAGCACCGAGCGCGGCGCGAAGCTTCTCACCAGCATGAAGCGGCTGGTGCGCAGGCTCGATCCTTCGCGGCCGGTTACGGTTGCGATGAATGGCGGCTGGGGCAAGGGCTTTTCGGGTGTCGTGGACGTGCAGGGCTTCAACTATGCCGGAGGCGGTGGCGGCGGCGGAACCAACACGGGAAAGCATATCGACGACTTTCACCAGCAGTTTCCCAAGCTGCCCACCATAGGCACAGAAACTGCCAGCGACTACAGCACGCGCGGCATCTACGCAAATGACAAGGGAAAAGGATACGTCAGCGCCTACGATGTGAACTTTCCCGGCTATACGCTCAGCTCCGAAGGATGGTGGAAGGTTTATGCCGAGCGTCCGTTTCTGGCGGGCGGCTTTGCCTGGACCGGCTTCGACTATCGTGGCGAACCCTCGCCTTACGCCTGGCCGTGCATAAGTTCCCATTTCGGCATTCTGGATACCTGCGGCTTCCCCAAAGACAATTACTTCTACTATCAGGCGTGGTGGTCTGAGAAGCCAGTGCTGCATCTTTTCCCCCATTGGAACTGGAGCGGCACGGAAAAAGAGGGCCAGGAGATTGAAGTCTGGTGCCATACCAACCTGGAGACCGTTGAGTTGTTCCTGAACGGGAACGGCCTGGGATCAAAGAAAGTCGAGCGCAACGGGCACCTGGAGTGGAAGGTGAAGTATGCTCCGGGGGTACTGGAAGCGCGCGGATCGAAGAACGGCCAGGTGGTGCTGACCGACAAGCGAGAAACCACCGGGGCACCCGCGAAGCTCGTGCTGCGCCCTGACCGCAGCAAGATCGCTGCTGACGGTGAGGACTTATCGATGGTTGCAGTCGAAGTGGTAGATGCGCAAGGACGTGTTGTGCCCACAGCTTCGAACCTTGTTACCTTTAACATCAGCGGCAACGGGCGGCTGATTGGCGTGGGCAACGGCGATCCCAGTTGTCACGAACCCGACAAAGCGGACAAGCGCAGCGCCTTCAATGGTCTGTGCATGGTATTTGTGCAGGCGCTGAAGCAGCCGGGCGAGATTCGCATCGAGGCCGCGTCTGCCGACCTGGCAGGTGCTTCAGTGGTGATTCAGGCAGAAGAGGCAAAGCTGCGGCCGGCGGTGAGCTGAAAACAAGACCAGAATTCCACGTTCCACCTGATCTTAATTCGTGGTAAGTTTTTTGCGCATGAATATCGGCCTTTTCGGGGGCACCTTCGATCCGATTCACAACGGACATCTGGCCGTGGCCCGGGCGGCGGCGGAGCGCTGCAAGCTGGGCAAGGTTTTGTTTGTTCCCAGCGACATTCCTCCACACAAGCGCGAACAACCCGTTACCGAATTCATTCATCGCTATGCCATGGTCACACTGGCGCTCCAGGGCGAAAAAGGATTTTTCCCTTCGCTGCTCGAGGCTTCCCAGGAGAAGTACCCTACCGGTGAGAACCGGATTCACTACTCGATCGATACGGTGCGGCGGATCAAGGCCTCGCTCCCATCTTCTGACAAATTGTTTTTCATCACCGGCATTGACGCTTTCCGGGAAATTACCACGTGGCGCGAGCCCGAGTCCCTGCTTCGGGAATGCGAGTTCATCGTGGTCAGCCGTCCCGGCTACTACCTGGCAGACGTGCTTGATGCTCTGCCGGCAAGTCTTCGCCCTAAGACCGTGGTGAGGCGCGCTCTTCATGGCGCGGCGCCCGTCAGCACGCTCAAGCTGCGCGGCATCATCCTGCATTTGCTGGAAGGCGTGCGCGTACCTGCTGCGGCAACCCAGATTCGCGCGGCGGTGGGCAGCGGCCGCCGGCTGGAGAAGCTGGTCAATCCGGCGGTTGCCGAGTACATTAAAAAGATGAAGCTATATACCCAATCTGCATCAGAGGTGGAATGAGAGCCACTATCGCGCTGAGGCAACAGGTCGCAGCCGCCCTCCAGGCCTGCGAAGACAAAAAGGCTGCCAATGTCGCTGTTCTGGAGATGGATAAAAACGCGGGCGCCTTCACCGATTACTTCGTGATTTGCAGCGGCAGTAATCCGCGGCAGATCCAGGCCATCGCCGATGATATCCGCGAGCGGCTGCATGCCATGACATTTGCGCCAAGAGCGTGGAAGGCTACAACCTGGCGGAGTGGGTGCTGATGGACTACGTGGATTTTGTGGTCCACATCTTCAGCGAACACGCGCGCCGCTTCTACGACTTGGAGCGGCTGTGGAAATCGGCCAAACGCCTGGCGCCGGCAGAGGTGCTCGCCCCGGCAAGGCGCGTGGCCCCAAAAAAGTCGAGCGCAAAACCCGCCGCTCAGAGG
>QIAW01000082.1:0-8860 GCA_003225655.1 Acidobacteriota bacterium | reverse complement strand
AGTTGTCAGAATGGCGGCGTCAAAGACCCGGTTGGGTTCTGGCCGCCGCTGTGATAAATCTGTTGTGTGAAGCTGAAAGTTGCCTGGATCGGCAAAACCAAAGAGCCGGCGATTCATTCGCTGACGGCGGAGTACTTGAAGCGCCTGTCGCGCTACGTGCCCATCGAGTCGCTCGAGCTCGCGAGCGAAGCGGCGTTGCTCAAGCAGATTGAGAAATCGAGTTCGCGCACACCACCGCTTTTAGTCCTGCTTGATTTCCGCGGACGGCAGCTCAGCTCTGAAGATCTGGCCGAATTTCTCGAACATCATCAGACCCGTGGCACGCAGACACTGCTGTTCGCCATCGGCCCGGCCGATGGCTTTAGCGACACTGCGCGCCAGGCCGCTTCCATCTGCCTCTCGCTGGGCAAAATGACCCTGGCGCATGAGCTGGCGCGCGTGGTTTTGCTGGAGCAGCTCTACCGGGCATTTACAATTCTAAAAGGACATCCGTATCACACAGGGCACTAAAAACAGTTTCGGGTTTCAAGTTTGAAGACGCTCGAAACTTGAAACTGGAAACTCGACACTTCGTTTATGACAGACATTCGCAAAGGTCTCATCATCGTCAACACCGGTCCGGGCAAGGGGAAAACCACCGCGGCCATGGGCACGGCCCTGCGTGCCGTAGGCTGCGGCATGCGCGTTCTCATGCTGCAATTCCTGAAAGGCTCGTGGCATTACGGCGAGCTTGATGCGGTCAAGGCATTCGGCGACAACTTCATTATGAAGCAGATGGGACGCGGCTTCGTGAAAGTCGGCGGGGCTGAGACCGATCCCGAAGATATCAAGATGGTGCAGGAGGCCTGGGCTGAGGCGGAAAAAGAACTGCTCTCCGGCCAGTGGGACCTGGTGGTCCTCGATGAAATCAATTACGCCATCAGCTATGGCCTGCTCGAGCCGGCGCCGGTGGTTGATGCGCTGAAGCGCAAACCGGAGATGTTGCATGTGATCCTCACCGGCCGCAATGCTCACCCCAGTATCGTGGAAATTGCCGACACCGTGACCGAGATGAAGCAGGTGAAACACGCCTATGAAAAAGGCGTGATGGCGCAGCGGGGGATTGAGTACTAAGGAAAGTTGCCAGAGGCCGGTTGCCGGTTGCCGGTTGCCGGTTGCCAGTAGAGCAAACACGATTTCGGGCTAAGAAGAAATTTGCCGCAGATATAGAGGACACAGCCGAGACGGCTGTGCCACACAAGCCTTGCCCGTTTCCCGAGCTGTTTGTCGTCTTCGTAGTTGCCAGCATGCCCGTCACTGCGAAATACTGGTAGTTTCCCTCGCCCGAGTCTGTGACTGGCAACTGGGCGCTGGCAACTGACAACTAACTATGTCCTGGTTTAAACGCGAAAACACGGAGCTGGAAGCCTCGAGCGAGAAACGCGTACGCACCGAAGGTTTGTGGGTGAAGTGTGACGGCTGCCGCCAGGTGATCTGGAAGAAAGACCTGGACCAGAACTGGAACGTCTGCCCCAAGTGCGAGCGCCACTTCCGCATCGATGCGCGCACCCGTCTGGCGCTGCTGCTGGATAACGGCGAAAAAGATGACAGCTTCACCGTGGAAGATGAGAACCTTGCTTCCACCGATCCGCTGAAGTTTGTGGATGTGCGCGCCTACTCCGACCGCCTGCGCCACACTCAATCCACCACCGGCTTGAAAGACGCCGTGGTCAACGCCGAAGGCGTGATGAACGGGCGGCCCATCATTATCAGCGCCATGGAATATTCTTTCATCGGCGGCAGCATGGGCGCGGTCGTGGGCGAAACCATTACCCGCGCCATCGAGCGCGCAACTGAAAAACGCAAGCCGCTGATTATTGTCTCTGCTTCGGGCGGGGCCCGCATGATGGAAGGCGTGGTCAGCCTGATGCAAATGGCCAAAATCTCAGCCGCTCTGGCCCGTCTGGATGAGGCCCGCGTGCCTTACATCTCTGTGCTCACCGACCCTACCACCGGCGGCGTGACCGCCTCTTACGCCATGCTCGGCGACTTGAATATCGCCGAACCGGGTGCGCTCATCGGCTTTGCCGGTCCGCGCGTAATTGAGCAAACCATTCGCCAGAAGCTGCCGGAAGGCTTCCAGCGCAGCGAGTTCCTGCTGGAACACGGAATGCTCGACGCCGTAGTGCCCCGCAAAGAGCTGAAGAGCTACATCGCGCGCGCATTGGATTTCATGACGCTGTAAAAAAGCACTCAGCATTCAGCACTCAGCATTCAGCCAAGAGAACTCATCACCAGGCACAGAAAATCTCGGTAATGTGTAGGGGCTGAATGCTGACGCTGAGTGCTGAATGCTTTTTGGGACTATCAAGTACTTTTCTGAGTGTTAAATGCTTGCTTACGATACCGCCGTCTCAGAACTGCTGAAGCTCGGCCACGAGCTGGCGCAAACTCCTTCGCACAAATTTGATCTGGCCAACATGCGCGTGCTGCTCGACGCGCTTGGGCATCCCGAGCGGCGCTTTGCCGGCGTGCTGATTGCCGGCACCAACGGCAAAGGCTCCACCGCGGCGCAGCTTGCTTCCATTTTGCTGACGGCAAAGTTTCACACTGGCCTTTACACCTCGCCGCACCTCATTCGTGTGAACGAGCGTATCCGCGTGGATGGCGAGTTGATCAGCGATGCCGAGTTCGCCGAAATGCACTCGCGGGTAGAGCAGGCAACCCGGAAACTGCTGGCAGACGGTGCGCTGCCCTGGCATCCGAGCTTTTTTGAGATGCTCACGGCGATGGCTTTTGAATACTTTGCCAGCGCCGGGGCGCAGATTGCGGTGCTGGAAGTGGGCATGGGGGGCCGCCTGGACGCAACCAACGTGGTCGAGCCTTGCATTTCCGTTATTACCGACATCGCCCTCGATCATCAGAATTTTCTGGGCAATACACTGCGCGAAATTGCCGGGGAGAAGGCAGGCATCATTCGTCCGCATGGCGTGGTGGTCACCCTGCCGCAGCATCCGGAAGCCAATGATGTTATCGGAAACACCATTCTCGAGCGGGAGGCACGCGGCGTAAGTGCCGTGCCTTTTGTTCCTCCGGTTTCGCCGGGAGCGCAACCGGTTTGGGCGGAAGGGGCTTCCTATCCATTGACCATTTTGGGCGAAGAGGTTCGCATCGAGTCGCCGCTGCCCGGGCGCCACCAGCTCCGCAACACTGCCCTGGCGATTGCCGCAGCATTGGAGCTGAAAGCATTCGGATTCTCCGTCACACCACAGCAGATCGCCGTGGGTATCCACCAGACCCAATGGCCGGGGCGCTTTCAGATTATGCCGGCCAACAGCAGCGACCCAGAAGTTGTGCTCGATGTGGCCCACAACCCCGCAGGAGCCTGGGCGCTGCGCTCGGCCCTGTCGCAGCACTATGAAGACCGGCCGCTGGTTTTGATCTTTGGCGCCATGCGCGACAAAGCCATTGCCGAAATGGCAGAGGTGCTCTTTCCGCTGGCAGACCAGGTGGTTCTGACTCATGCCGAGAGCCCCCGCGCCGCCACCGCTGAGCAGATCCAACAGACCGCATCTCACATGAATGTGGAAATGCTGCTTGAATCCACGGTGGAGAGCGCCTGGCAGCGGGCCCGCGTCATCGCTATGGCCGGCAAGAACAAAGTGGTGGTAATCACCGGTTCGATTTACATTGTAGGAGAGGCCCTGCGCATTCTTCAGGGCCGTAAATAATTCCTGGAACCTCTCTGACGTGGCCAAACAAGAATCGAGACTTAGATCGATATTGAGCAGCTTGCGGTCGTATCTCATCTTCGATCCGCTGGTCTTCGTCTATACCGGAATTTTGGGCAGTCTTTCCCTGGTCTCTTCTCTCTTTGACCCGAGCGGACGCCTGCAGCACGGCTTCGCCAGGCTGTGGTCTTGGCTGATCCTGAAGAGTTGCATGACGCGCATTACAGTGAGTGGGCTCGACCACGTTGACATCACCAAGCCGCACCTTTACGCCTTCAATCACATCTCTGCGCTCGATATCCCTGTGGTCTACACCCAGCTTCCATTTCAGTTTCGCATCATTGCCAAGGAAGAATTGTTCCACTATCCCTTTTTGGGATGGCACCTGCGGCGCTCGCGGCAGATTCCGGTTGACTCCACCAGCGCCACCTCTTCCATGCGCAGCCTGAACCGCGCCGCCGAAACCCTGCGCGGGGGCATGCCCATGGTAATTTTTCCCGAAGGCGGACGCTCCCGCAACGGCCAAGTGCAGCCCTTTTTGCCCGGTGGTTTCTATGTCGCCATCAAGACACAGTTGGAGATAATTCCTGTGGTGCTGGTGGGGACCTTTGAAATGCTGCCTGTCAATTCCTTTCATGTCAGGCCGCGTCCGCTCAAAATGATCGTGGGCGAGCCTATCTCAACTGTGGGATACACTACCCGCGACATGAAAAAACTTGCCGCTGTAGTGCAAAAGGCTGTGGAAGATTTGTATTACCGGCACGCGGAGATTCCCGATCCGCGGGAGGCTCCTACTACGGCGCCCGTCGGCCAGCCCGAAGCAGGGTAGCAGCGGTAAGCCTCCCTGCGTTGCCTGTGTCATTGGGAAACACCTGTCAATTACAATGAGCGATGATGGAGCCCACGAGGACAGCAAAGCCGGAAATGTACATTGTAGGGGTTGAGGTGCGTACCAGGAATGTGCTGGAAGCAGATCCAGCTACGGCAAAGATTGCAGGTCTGTGGAACAATTTCTTTCAGCAGAACATGGCAGGAAAAATTTCCAATCGAAAAGATCCGGACAGCATGTTAGGCGTCTACACCAACTACGAAAGTGATCACGCCGGCTTCTACACCCTGATCGCCGGGACCGAGGTGAAAGGTCTGACCGCAATTCCGGCCGGCATGGTAGGCATGAAGGTCCCGGCGGCTGAATACCTGGTGTTTGCCGCTCCGGGAAAATTGCCGCAGGCGATCATTGCTGCCTGGAAAAGTATTTGGAATTACTTCTCTCCGGGCGCCGCCTGCCAGCGGTCCTATACCACCGATTTTGAACTCTACAGAACCAACCCCGGCAGCGGCGGTGAGACCACGGCCGAGATTTATATCGCGGTAGAGTAAGGCGGCCCGTGTATGAGACCCAGGATTGCCATCCCTGTCCCGCACTCGCAGCAGTTGGAATATGCCGAGCGCGCGCTGCCACAGTATATCTTCGCTATTGAGAAAGCCGGAGGTGAAGCTGTGGTGATTGAGCTGGAGCAGACCTCCACAGAGATCGCAAAGCAGATTTCGCTCTGCGATGCGGCCCTGCTGCCCGGCAGCGCGGCCGATGTTGATCCGCAGAAGTACAGCGCACCGCGCCACGCCAAAACCGCCGATCCTGACACACTGCGCGACGCGGTGGACGAAATGCTGTTGCAGGATGCTCACAACCTGCGCAAACCTATTTTCGGCATCTGCTATGGCTTGCAGTCGCTCAATGTCTGGCGCACCGGCACGCTGGTGCAGGATATCCCCTCGCAGATCAAAACCCAGGTAAACCACTCCGCCGGCCGCACCGTAGCCCATGCCCATCGGGTACGCATTGACCCCTTCTCGAGCCTCGCCCGAATGCTGCATCACGACCCGGAAATCGGTGCTCACCTCCAGCAGGTGGCCCACGATTTGAAATCCCTCGATCTGGAGGTCAATTCCAGCCACCACCAATCGGCAGACGTGGTTGGCGACGGACTGCGGGTCAGCGGCCGCTGCCCGGAAGATAACGTAGTCGAGGCACTGGAGGGAACCTCGCCCGGGCATTTCGTCATAGCGGTGCAGTGGCACCCGGAGCGGAGCTATGAGGACGATACTGTTTCACATGCCCTATTTCGCGCGTTCATCACGGCCGCGGTCGTATATCAGGGAACAAGATAGTTGCCAGCAGCCAGTTGCCAGTTGCCAGCTTAAGATTGATGAACTCTTGGAGGTATAACAATGGGTAGGTCATATCGAGACTTGGTGGTGTGGCAGAAATCAATGCAGATGATCACAGATATTTACAAAACTACGAAAGCCTTCCCTAAAGAAGAGATCTATGGTCTCACCAGTCAAATTCGTCGGGCGGCAGTTTCAATACCCAGCAACATTGCTGAAGGACAAGGCCGACGCTCTCCTTCAGAATTTCACCAATTCCTGGGTCATGCGCGCGGCTCTATCATGGAATTGGAAACTCAGATTCTTATCGGGCAAAATTTGAAATACTGTACCCAAGACACAGCAACACTTTTACTAAACCAAGCTGCTGAAATTGGCCGCCTGCTGAATGGATTGATGAACTCCTTAGCCTAAACTGGCAACTGGCGGCTGGCGGCTGGCAACTGAACTGGCTACTGCTACGAAACTATGTCAATCCAATTAAATCTCTCCAACAAGGTCGCCCTTATCACTGGCGGCTCCCGTGGCATTGGAGCCGCAGCGGTCATGATGTTTGTCGCTGCCAGGGCCAAAGTTCTGTTCAACTATCAACAATCTCAGAAAGTAGCGGAACAGTTGGTGCGCGAGTGCGGCCAAGCCAACTGTGCGGCGGTGCAGATTGATCTGAATGGACCTGCCAACGCGCGAAAACTGGTCGAGGCAACCGTCGAGCGCTTTGGACGGCTCGATGTTCTTGTTGCTAACCACGGCGTGTGGGCGCCCAATGACGCGCCCATCGATCAACTGCCCGATGAGCAATGGCGCAACACACTGGCCATCAACCTCGATGCGGTTTTCGGGCTGGTGAAGCATGCGGTGGCTGCAATGAAAAAGCAGCGATCAAGCGGCAATATCGTGCTGGTGAGCTCCACCGCCGGCCAGCGCGGGGAAGCTTTTCACTGTGACTACGCCGCCAGCAAGGGCGCGCTCATCAGCATGGTCAAAGGGCTGTCGACGGAACTGGCGGCGGAAGGAATTCGCGTCAACTGTGTCGCTCCAGGATGGGTAGCAACCGATATGTCAGCTCCTGCCCTGAACGATCCGATTACTCGCGAGAAGATTTTCAAGACCATTCCGCTGGGACGCGTGGCCACGCCGGAAGAAATTGCCGCCCCAATCCTGTTTCTGTGCAGCGAACATGCGGGTTTTATTACCGGCGAGATCTTTAATGTCAACGGCGGCGCTGTGCTGGTAGGATGAAAATAAGAAGCTAGGCAGCTACCTTGCCTGATTTTGCTTCTAAATAAAAAGACTCGCATGAAATTTAGCGTGCTGATCCTGCTGCTTTCCCTGGTTGCCGTAGCGCAGAGCCCTGCGCCGCAGCAGGCGCCGGAGCCTGTGGGGAAGACGCCGCCCAATGCCGCCAATCCGCAGGATGCCAATGCGCAAAAAGCCCACGAACTGATTAACCAGGCGATTCAGGCGCTGGGCGGGCAGGCATATTTGACGATTCAAGATATACGCCAGCAGGGCCGCGCCTACAGCTTCTATCACGGCGAGGCCAACAGCCTGGGCACACTGTTCTGGCGCTTCTGGAAGTGGCCCGATAAAGATCGCGTGGAGCTGACCAAGCAGCGCGACGTTATCTATATTGTGAACGGCGACAAAGGGTACGAGACCACCTTCCGTGGGACACGTCCGGACGAGTCCAAGAGCGTAACCGAATCGTTGCGGCAGCGCGAATTTTCCCTCGATCACATTCTGCGCTTATGGCTCAGCCAGCCGGATGTTGCCCTGTTCTATGAGGGCCAGACAGTCGCCGATAACCGCCAAGCCGAGCGGGTGACAATAATGAATAGCCAGAAACAGGCGGTCATGCTCTACCTGGATCAGCAAACCCATCTTCCCATCAAGAAAACCTTCACCTGGCGCGACCCTGAGACACGCGATCGCAATGAAGAAGCCGAGGTCTATGGCGACTACCACTTGGTGCAGGGAATCAATACTCCCTTCCAGGTCGTGCGCGAACACAACCGGGAAATGACGCGGCAGCGATTTCTCACCAGTGTTGCCTACAATAGTGGCATCCCCGATTCGCTCTTTGAAGCCAAAGTCACCTACGATCCTGAAGCCAAGAAACCGCGCCCTTAGAGCGGCAATTAGATATGTCGTGAGAACCGCGCAGAGGGCTGCGATAAGACCTTATACTAAGGACCGGATCCAAAAAGTTTTACTTTTCTTTGTAGGTGGGCAAACCCTTGGGGTAGTCGAGACCCAAGCATGTTAGCCTTGGAAAGAGGCGGGAAAGCAGGAGGGAATGGCGGATAACAAAACCAAGCCCACCAAATTAAGTGTGGCGGCGTTTATTGATGCCCTCACGGATCGGACCAGGCGCGCAGACGCCAAAGCGCTCGTCAAGTTGATGCAAAGCGCGGCTGGCGAAAAGCCGAAGATGTGGGGGCCATCGATCATAGGCTTCGGCTGCTACCACTACACCTACGACAGCGGGCGCGAGGGCGATATGCCCCTTATCGGTTTTTCGCCGCGCAAGGCCGCAACTGTTCTGTATAACATGGCCGGCTTCAGCGACTCTAAGGCGCTGCTGGCAAAGCTTGGCAAGCACACGACCGGTAAGGGCTGCCTCTACATCAAGAAGCTCGCTGATGTGGATCAGCAAGTGTTGGAGGCCCTGATCGTCAAATCCGTCGCCGCCATGCGAGCGCGGTACCCGAGCTAAGGAAGCAAGAAACACCAGCGGGTTGTTAGTGTATTGTCGGCTATCCGGAAATTATCCTCCCGCTGGTCACGCATCGTACCGGACAGGTGAGCTAATTGTTGATTGAGACTACCTACCTGAGAATTGCATCAAATGCACAGGAGGAGAGAATGTTGAAGGCATATCTCAATCGTGTTGGGGAGCCCGTGGAAGACAAGAAAGGAATGTTTGGAAAACGCACGGATTTCGGTTTCATAAGTAATATTGACCAAGCCGCTTATTG
>QIAW01000563.1:1423-3619 GCA_003225655.1 Acidobacteriota bacterium | reverse complement strand
AAGAGCCATGATCCCCATTGCTGGTTCAGGATGCAGGTGTTCTTGCCGATCCAGCCCACGCCGGCATATTTGGCGTAGACGCGCTCGACCACCGGTCCGGTATCCACGTAGCAGCGGGTCGTGAGCTCGCCCGCGCCAGCTTTTTCCGCCTCCGCGCGAAGTAGCGCTTCCACCTGCCGCAGCTTGCGTAAGACGGAGTCATGGTAATCTTCCGCGCTCCAGGCGTAGCGTGCAATCCAGCCACGCGTCTTGTTGTGTGCCATCTCTGTGGAATACGGCTGCGCGGTGTTGTAGTTGACGGCACATACAACCACCGACCGCGCCCAAGGGGCCGCCGATTCCAGCGAAGAGCGCTTCAATCTTCCATACTCATCGCGGGTCTTCAGGTATTCCATCTCCCCGGCATAACCCGCCTCGATCCAGGCAGGGAAATAGTCAAGTTCAGGGAACCCTCGGCCGCGCAGCGAAGCCACGCCACAAAGCTCAAAACCCGCGTCTTGAGCGGCCTGTTTGGCGACTTCGGAGATGTGCTTCATTCAAGCGAAAACGGAGAGAAAATGTCTACAACCTAATTGTAGGCCGAAGAGAATTGCATTGCGATGAGACAAAGGCAAAATTGCGGAACAAGGAAGCTTAGATCCCCAGCTTCTTCACTTCTTCGTTGTAGTACTTCCTGTAGAGGATTTCCCACTCCGGGGTGCCTTCCATGATGGTGCGTTTCTGGCTTTCGATCTTCTGGCGGGCGGCGGCGTCGATCTTTGCTTCTTTGCCCAGCAGCTCTTCAAGAATCTTGCGCACCTCCATGCGGATGGTGTTGCGGTCTTCAACGAACTCTACACTCTCAATATCAGCCAGCTTGTCGGCCACGGTGTGGGCCAGCTTGTTCATCTTGTCGCGCGAGAGCCTCACAGCACCGCCTTGTATTTGCGCACCAGCTCGTTCTTGACCTTCTTGAACATTTCCTGGTAACTGGCGCCCGATTTGCGCATTTCGTCGGAATACTGCTCCAGGATGGCGCGCACCTCGTCATGGATGCGGTCTTCCAGGCCCAGTTCATCCTGCATGGCGGCGTTGACCTTCTCGGTGACGCCAGCCACGTCGGAGGTCTCAATCATCTCCGTGGCGATTAGTTTTTTTACGGTTTCCCGGGCCAGGTAGCCCACATATTCTTTAGAGAAGAGCATGTGCGTTTTGCAATGTGATGCCGAATTAAAAAGTTTAACATAGGCGAGCGCCCGGCATCGCGCTCAAGGCAGGTAAGAGCTTCTTCCAGAAAGCTGGCGGGCGGCGGTGACGGGCCAATGATGTTTTCTTTTCACCACAGCCCTTCTTTGACGTAGGGCCTGCTCCACAAGGAAATCTGGATGAGCACGGCCTTGCTCCAGGCATTCTGCATCTCTTCAATTTCTTCAGCAGAACGTTTTTCCCGGCAAAGAAAAGGCCGGATCGGATTCACCACGGCGACAAATGCGATCAGATAGCGAAGCGGAACCACCGGAGGTGTGTGGACGCTGTCAGTTTGGTTCTTCTTGGCCGGCGTGTGCCGTAGCCCAATTTCTTCCTGATAGTCCAGCCATGCCTGGTCGCGTGGACGCATACACGTATCCCGCACCCACTGCACGAAGCGCTTTTTCACGGCTGCCTTGTAGGCCTCGTCGGGTTTTCCGCTGGGGTCGAAGAACCATCGCGCCAACTCCGGTTGCGCGGCGATGCGCGCACGCCAGCTATCCACCATTTGCTCTGCCTGCTCCACCAGGACTTCACCCGCGCATTGCAATGCGTGCTGGTCCTCTTCGCTGAAGCCCGCGGCCTGCTCGATTTGCCGCAGCTCGTCAAGCGTGACCGGCGATCGGCGGACTCGGGCGGTTCCGTAGTCGTAACCTGGAATTGAAACCGATGAGTGCATATGTCTTTTGCCTCCCTCGTCGATGGGCCGGCACACTATATGCGGCCCTCTCGCAATATGGCTGAATGCTAGACTTTTCATCGCTTAAGATGATTCGTCCGCCATGGAAGTATCCTGTGCGAAGATTTTGTTAGGATCAAGCTTATGGATGAAGATATTTCCGCGGTTGCGGCCCTCATCGGCGATCCCACGCGGGCCCGCATGCTGCAGGCTTTGATGGGCGGTATTGCGCTGCCGGCGGGCGAACTGGCCATGTGCGCCAACGTGGCCCCGCAAACCGCCAGCGCGCA
>QIAW01000563.1:0-1365 GCA_003225655.1 Acidobacteriota bacterium | reverse complement strand
GCTCCTCGGCTGAAAACGCGGGCGCGGATGGAATTCGAGCAAACCAACCCGCTCCGCTTTGCCCGGACGTGCTACAGCCATTTTGCCGGCACACTGGCGGTCGACATCAACGACGCATTCCAGCAGCGCGGTTTTCTTGTGCCGGCACACGACCGTCAATATCGGGTTACCCCAGACGGCCGGCTCTGGTTCGAGAAGCTGGGAGTCGACGTGGCACAAATTAAATCCGGCCGCAGCGGCTTTGCCCGCCAATGCCTGGATTGGACAGAGCGGCGGCACCACCTCGCGGGTGCTCTGGGAACGGCGTTGCTGCAACAATTCTTTGCACTAAAGTGGATGGCACAAATCGGGAAAACGCGTGCCGTACGCGTGACCCACAAAGGCCAGGAGCAGCTCAGCAAGCTATTGGCAATCAGATTCAGGCGCTGAGAAAAATTCTTTTTTCCAGCCTCCATTCCGCAATGCCAACCGTGCATCAGGAATCATGCCCTGCAGAATCACTTTGTAGAAGCAACAAATAGTTCGACCCACAACGAAACGTTCATTCTGACCTCTTTGCTAGCTTAACCAAGAGGAGAAAAACAGAATGATCACGCTCTGTATTCGCTACACGCTGAACCCCACCAAGCTGGCCGATTTTGAGACTTACGCTCGCGCCCTGCTAGGTCAGATCGAACGCTGCGGTGGCAAGCTGGGTGGATACTACTTGCCAACCAAGTTCGCCGGACCTACCAACGCGGCCCTGGCCCTGATCGATTTCCCCAGCCTGGCCGCCTATGAGCAATACCGCGCCAAACTCGCAGCCGACCCGGAGGCGGTCGAGAGTGTCCGTCGCGTGGACCAGTCCGGCTGCGTACTGAACGAAGACCGGTCGATTTTGCAGCAGGTTGCCGACTCGGCAAACTGACTGTCTTTTCCTTATCTTGTGCTGTCCCGGAACCTTGATAGGATCGTGCGGAAAAATGGCCCACCTCTCGTAACTCTAACGAGATGTGGGCCATCGGACGCTTTCATTTTTTAGTGCCTGAAATTTGTTCCAGAGACGACGGTATCGAACGTCGCTACTCAAGCCACCTCACGCTTGGCGCCGAGCTTCTCTTCCAGAAAACTCAGCAGCTCCGGGTTTACTTTGTCTGGGTGGGTCAGCGTCAACCCGTGCGGACCGCCTTCCACTACCACGAATTTGCTTCCTTTCACCATCTCCGCGGTGCGCTTTCCCGTAGCGGCGATGGGCAAAATGCGGTCGGCATCGCCGTGAATGACCAGTGTGGGTACATCGATGCGCGAAAGATCTTTTCGGAAGTCGGTGACCCACGCCGAGACGCAATCCAGTGTGCCCTGGGGCGAGGCGCCGGAGGCGATGTT
>QIAW01000561.1 GCA_003225655.1 Acidobacteriota bacterium | reverse complement strand
AAAACCCGAGTTTGGTTCGCGCAGATCGGGCAGCTCCAGCACCAGGCGAGAATCAATGTCGAGTCCCACCGAGTTGGCAAAAGAGCGGACCCCCTTCCATCGCCGCGCGCTGTCGGCCAGCATCTTGGGCCCGCGGATGAACGCGATCTTGCGGTGTCCGAGCGAGTGCAGATGCTGCAGCGCCCATTGCGCCCCGGTCTCGTCATCGGTCAGCACGGAGCTGATGGAGCCGCGTTGCAATTCGTACCCCAGCACCACGGTGGGGATATCGCGTTTTTCCAGGTCAGCTAGCAGGTTAATATCCACGTACATCCAGTTGGCAACGACGATCAGCCCTTCGACGCGGCGCTCGAGCAGCATCTCCAGATAGCGTTCAAAGCGGGTGCGGTCGTTGTGCGCATCTGTCAGAATGGGAACATAGGAAACGCGGTACAGCGTATTCTCGATTCCCCGCAGAATCGGCATACAGAAAGGATCGGTCAGGTCGAGCACCATCACGCCCAGCGTGTGGTTTCGGCTGCTGCGCAGCGAGCGCGCCAGTTGGTTAGGACGGTATCCCAGCCTTTTAGCCGTCTTCTCAATCTTTTCCTTGGTCTGCGCAGGGATATAGCGGGCCAGCGGGGCCTGGTTCAGGACAATGGAAACCGTCGCAGCCGAGAATCCGCTCTCGCGCGCCACGTCGCGAATAGTCGTGGTGTTTCCTTTGGCTTTACGTAAGTTCACCGGGAGTTCACCAAGCCTAACACAGCATAAGGCAACAACTATTTTCAGCCGCAGCGCCCATGCCATTCGCACTTATTGTAGCTCTGCTTGACATGAAGCTTTATACTTCCTGGGTGCTAAACCGATTTAATGCAACCGTCGAATCCGATATCCTTACGCTTGGCTCAGAAAAAAAGCAGCGGCCACCTTCTACGGAGAAAACGATGCCACGATTCCCCCGGTTTTACTCCTGGTTCATCTTCTTCTATCTGGTGACCGGATCTCTATTCACCGCAACCCTCTTTGCCGCTCCTTCGGCATCAGCCGCTGTCCCGGCCAGGCTGCTGCTTCGTGAGAATTGGCGGATTCAATCCTCCTGCCAGGCGCATGAGACCGGAGAGCAGATCTCCTCACCGGGATTCCATTCTCGCAATTGGCATAGTGCGGCCGTGCCCACTACGGTGCTGGCCGCGCTCGTCGCCGACAAGACCTACCCCGATCCATTTTTCGGCACGAACCTGAGGAAAATCCCCGGCACCACGTATCCGCCGGGAAGGAATTTCGCCCACATGCCCATGCCGGAAGACAGCCCTTATCACTGCTCCTGGTGGTACCGCACCGAATTCAAGGTTCCCGCCGGCTATCGCAGCAAGAGCGCCTGGCTGAAATTTGATGGCATCAACTACCGCGCCAACATCTGGCTCAACGGAAAACAAATTGCCGATGAGTCTGAGGTGAGGGGCGCCTTTCGCGCCTACGAATTCGAGGTGCATCAGGGCCTTCGTCCGGGAGCAGCCAATGCTCTTGCGGTTGAGGTCTTCGCGCCCGAGCCGGGCGATCTTGCCAATAATTGGGTCGACTGGAATCCCATGCCGCCCGACAAGAACATGGGAGTGTGGCGACCGGTTTCTTTGAGCGCGAGCGGTCCGGTTTCGCTTCGGCATGCATTTATCAAGAGCGAGGTCACTCCGTCGCTCGACTCAGCCTCACTCTCGCTCATTGTGGAGGTTCGAAATGCCTCCGATAAGCCCGTATCGGGAACACTAAAAGCAGCGCTGGTGAACGTTCATCTTGAGCGGCCGCTCGAGCTTGCGCCCTCCGAGGTAAAACTGGTAACGCTCACGTCGGATGATTTTCCCCAATTGAAAATTGCCAACCCCAAGTTGTGGTGGCCTTATCCAATGGGTTCTCCGAACCTTTATACCGCGCATCTTGAATTTCAAGCCGACGGCATTGTCTCTGACACCGCTGATGTTCGCTTCGGTATCCGCCAGATCACCTCTGAGCTGACCGACAAAAAGAACCGCCTCTTCCGCATCAACGGACGCCCCCTGCTGGTCCGTGGCGGTGGCTGGTCGCCCGACATGCTCTGGCGGCAAACCCCGCAGCGCCTGCGCGATGAGTTCCGCTACGTCCAGCATCTCCACCTGAATGCCATTCGTCTCGAAGGAAAGATGGAAACCGACGATTTCTTCAACCTCGCCGACGAGAAAGGCATCCTGGTCATGGCCGGCTGGTGTTGCTGCGATATCTGGGAGCAGTGGGAAAAATGGAAACCCGAAACTCACCCTATCGCCACTGAATCTCTGCGCAGCCAGATGCTCCGCCTGCGCTCGCATCCCAGCCTGCTGGTGTGGCTGTACGGGAGCGACGGGCCTCCGCCCGCCGAGGTCGAAAAAGAATACCTGCAGGTAATCAAGGAAACACTCTGGCCCAACCCCACACTTTCATCAGCCTCCGCGGAACCTACCGATGTGACCGGCGTCTCCGGAGTGAAGATGTCGGGACCCTATGATTATGTCCCGCCCTCGTACTGGCTCAATGAAACCGCGGCCAGCACGCTCAAGCTGGGTGGTGGCTTCAGCTTCAACACGGAAACTGGTCCCGGCCCCGCGATTCCCACGCTCGAATCGTTGCACAAAATGCTGCCTGCCGATCACCTCGTACCGGGCGACAGCGTCTGGAATTTTCACGCCGGCGGCCAGGAATTTTCCAACACCAAGAATTACGACACGGCCATGAATGCCATCTACGGCTCGCCCGCAGATCTCAACGATTACCTGCGGAAGTCTCAGGCCATGGCTTACGACGGCGAGCGCGCCATGTTTGAGGCCTACGGACGCAACAAGTACACCTCAACCGGCGTAATCCAATGGATGCTCAACAACGCCTGGCCCTCGCTCATCTGGCATCTCTATGACTATTACCTGCAGCCCGCCGGCGGCTACTTCGGCGTGCGCAAGGCCAATGAGCCGCTGCACGTGCAGTACTCCTATGACGACCGCAGCGTCGTGGTCGTCAATAGCCAGTATCAACCGGTTTCAGGATTGAAAGTTTCTGCCGCAGTCTATGACTTCGACCTGAACCGGAAATTTTCAAATCAGCAGGAGACCGACGCTCCCTCTGACAGCAGCACTCGCGTCTGTGTCATACCAGAGACTGCAGTCACTTCCGATCCCGTTTCGTTTGTAAAACTTTCGTTGCAAGATGCCGCGGGCCGCATCCTCAGCTCCAATTTCTACTGGCTCTCGGCAAAAGCTTCCTCATTCGATTGGGAGAAGACTACCTTCGTCCATACTCCCTCGCCTGCCTATGAGGATTTCACCGCTCTGAACCGTCTTTCACCGGTCAAGCTCGAAGCCACGGCCGACATAAAGCAGGACGTAAAGCAGAATAACGGCGCCGTCACCGTTCACGTAAAAAATCCCACAAAGCAACTTGCCTTCCAGGTTTGCCTTGCGGTGCTCGACAAAAATGGCGAAAAAGAAATACTTCCCGTGCTCTGGGATGACAATTACTTTACGCTGCTGCCGGGTGAATCCCAGGTCGTCTCCGCTACCTTCGACCGGCAACAACTACAGCATGTTCAACTGGAAGTGAAAGTCAGCGGATGGAACGTTGTTTCGCAAACCAAGCTGCTGCGCGCTGCAACGCCCGTCAGCAAGAAAGCGTTAGGACACGCGAAAAAATAACATTAGAGCTGTTTCATAATCGACTTGGACACCGAATCAAGACATGTCTCACGAGACAAGTCATCAAGGAACGAGTTCAGAAGGCTGCGGAAAAAATCGCGGAGGTGTCATTCTGACACGAAGTGGAGGAATCCCTACTGTGCCGATAACCTGTACGTTCGCCCCTCAAATGATGAGGACCGGGCCAAATTTCATCAACTTTATTTCAACGGATTATTTAGCTAATTTGCTGTAAAAAAGCTTGCTAGATTGAGGGTTGCTGACTATTATGTCTAGGCTTTAGAATCTATCTTGGAGGTTGTAAGCTATTATGACTTGGCAAAAACCGCAATTTGAAGAAGTCCTGCTGAACTGCGAAATCAACTCCTACGCGCCCGCCGAGCTGTAAACTGCTGCAGTCGCGCGCTGGTAGCTTGGCCTCATGCCAGAACCAGAGTTCCACGGGTAAACTGCGGATATAGACCTTCGCTCTGAGCGCCCGGCGTGTTCACGTCTCGCCCTGGGGCCGTTTTCGCTTGTGTTTTACACAGACCTTGTGTTTTACACAAACAAAGAAGATAGAAGATCAATGACGGGCGCAGCAGCAGGTGGTAAAACCGGTGGCAATTCAAGCTGTAACAACTGCAAATAATTCCGCCATGCTTTCTTTGGAAGAGCTGCGCGCAGCCTTCCGCAAAGTCGGCGGAGACCGCTATCACCATCGCCATCCCTTCCATCTGCTCATGCACGAAGGCCGCCTCAGCCGTGGGCAATTGCAGGCCTGGGCCCTGAACCGCTATTACTACCAGAGCCGCATTCCTATCAAAGATGCCATCATCCTCTCGCGCAGCGAGGATGCCTCCTTTCGCCGCGCCTGGCGCAAGCGCGTCGTCGATCATGATGGCGACGCTGCCGGCGAGGGTGGCATTAAACGCTGGCTCAAACTCGCCGAAGCGACGGGTCTTGTTCCGGAACGCGTAGCGCGCGGAGAAGAGATCTTGCCTTCCACTCGCTACGCCGTCAATGAATATTTGAACATTGTAAGGAACCGCAGCCTGCTTGAGGCCGTGGCTTCATCGCTCACCGAGCTATTTTCCAAAGACCTGATCACGTTGCGCATGGAGCGGTTGCGCGAGCACTATCCCTGGCTTTCGGGCGGCTTGGATTACTTTCAGGCCCGCCTGCATCAGGCGCCTGAAGACGCGCACTTCGCCGTGCAGTATGTATACGAGAATGCGCACACGCGCGAACAGCAGGAGTTGGCCATCGCCGCTCTGCGCGACAAATGTGACATACTATGGGCGCAACTGGATGCGCTTTACTTTGCCTACGTGCAGCCCGGATGGCCTCCGCCCGGCGCCTTTCGCATCCAGGAATCCTGATCCTTCTTATGGCATTGCCTACGGATTCCACTCAACCCCGTCTCGCCCCCGGTTGCCGCTGGGGCGCGAACGGCGAAGATAAGGTCCTGCTCTTT
>QIAW01000093.1 GCA_003225655.1 Acidobacteriota bacterium | reverse complement strand
TGAGATTTACCAGGAAGGCATACGGATTCCTCCGGTGAAGATCGTTAAAGGCGGAGAGATTGTGCAGGATGTCCTCAGCCTGCTGCTCTATAACGTGCGTACTCCGGAGGAACGGGAGGGGGATCTGCTCTCGCAGATTGGGGCTTGCAGAGTGGGTGAAGCCAGGCTACGCGAGGTAATGGCGAAATATGATGATGCGGTACTGGCGGCTCTCATATGCGAGTTGCTGGATTACTCCGAACGCCTGGTCCGCGCGGAATTAGCACAAATGCCTGCCGGTACATTCGAGGCAGAAGACTTTCTGGATGATGACGGCTTGTCGGAAACGCCTGTGCCTATCCGTGTCTCAATCCAACTCGATCCGATCGGGAAACGCGCGCGGCTCGATTTCTCAGGATCGAGCGCGCAGGTCGGCAGCAGTGTTAATGCGGTCTACGCCATTACGTATTCTGCAATTTATTACGTTTTTCGTTGCCTGCTGCCGGAAGAAACCCCTGCAACCTCGGGCATCATGCGTCCCATTGAAGTTTTCATTCCGGCCGGCAGCATCGTGAATGCGCATGCGCCAGCGGCCGTGGCCGGCGGGAACGTGGAAACATCGCAGCGCATCGTGGATGCCATCCTGCGCGCACTTGCCAAGGCCATTCCCGACCGCATCCCATCTGCCAGCTCAGGGACCATGAATAACCTCACCATTGGAGGACTTGATCCAAGGACCGGCACACAGTTCGCGTACTACGAAACAATTGCCGGCGGCGCGGGCGCGCGCTCTACGGGCGATGGACTCTCTGGGGTACACACGCACATGACCAATTCTCTCAATACTCCGGCAGAAGCTTTGGAGTATTCATATCCGTTACGGGTAACGCGCTACAGCTACCGGCGAGATTCTGGAGGAAGGGGAAAGCATCATGGAGGCAACGGCTTGATCCGGGAAGTCGAGCTCCTCGCCGATGCACAGGTCACGCTGCTTGCCGACAGGCGGCGCTTGGCTCCGTACGGGCTGGCAGGCGGAGAAGCTGGAGCAAAAGGCTTAACCGTGCTCCTGCGGTCAGATGGGGAGCACACGCTGCCGGGAAAATGCAGCGTTAGCGCTTCCAAAGGTGATGTGATTCGAATTGAAAGCCCCGGCGGCGGTGGATGGGGATCGCCAACCGGTTCAGAAGCATAGTTCTCTTATCGTGGAAATTGGTTAGAGCGGCAGACCAGTTTCCGCGCGTACGACTCCGCTGGAGCGGCCCAGCGCCGGCCAGTCGCCGTTGCTGCCCGATCCCAGGTGTGTACAAACCCGGCGCCGCCGGATGGCTGTCGTTAGTTAGTGATGATCTCGATGCCGCTCGACTTAGGCGCGTCCGCTGCTCCCACCGTATACGACACCACGATCTGGCCGCTGCTGTTCGCCGTGGTCATGAACTGCTCCACAATCGCTTTGTTGGCCGCTCCTGCCGCCGCGATAATGTCGAAATTCGTCAGCACCTGCGTTCCATTGATCGCCACGTTAAACTTCCGCTGCCCCACCGTTGTCCAGAAGATTTCAGCAAAGTGCAGACGCATAGTGTAACTTGCCCCCGGTGTCAGATTCGGGAACGTATAGCTGAACGGCGCCGGATTGCTGTTGGCATCCCCACCCCAGCGCTCCGTCTGATACACCGCCATCGGCGCAGGGTTAGTGACCGCACTGGTGTCTATGGTTGCTGTGGTAGAAGCCGTCTGCCCGCCGCTGAAGAAGGCATCGGCGGCAAACGGTGTGACTGCTGGCCCACCCGAGTTGACCTGGTAGACTGTTGTCGGTCCGGTTGGCACGCTCACAGTTACGTTGTCAAAGGTAGAGGTATTCAGCACCGTGTTGCTATGTGCGCACACCGCCAGCCCTTCCAGGACATTCGTGGCCATGGTCACGCTGATCGCGCCTACCTGTGTCCAGGTCACGCCATCGGCCGAAGAGAACCCGGTAAACGTCGTCCCTGAACGCACCAGCCGTACCCAGTAGGGCGCTACATGACCTGCTTGCTGCGCCAGTTGCACCGCGCTGGTTCCCGTCCCATGCTCGGCGTAACGAACACAAATACATAGGACGAGTTGGCCGCTGTGGTCTCGCGAATCATCACGCCGCTCTTGGCCCAGGCATTGGTATTTTGCTGGCTGGCCACGCGCGCCGTGATGGTTACATCTCCGCTCAGCGACTCTGAGGCATAGTTGAAGCTGTCAGCGCTGCTCCAGATATCCGAGCCACTGCCGTTTACCGTAAACACACCGTTGCTGAAACTGGCGCTGCCCGCCACCCCGACTGTGCCGATATCGGTGTCACTCCAGCCTGCAGGTAAGGTCGCGCTTGGATTGACATTAAGCGTCACATTCTTCGAATGCGCCAGGTTGCCACTGGTTCCGGTGACGGATAGGGTATAGCTTCCGGCTGGAGTCGAAGAGCTGGTGGAGATGCTCAATGTTGAATTACCGGAAGCAAGCGATGCCGGAGTGAGGCTGGCGCTCGCCCCCATGGGTAGCCCGCTTACGCTCAACACAACACTATCGCTGAATGTGCCGGAGGGAGTTACCGAAATCGTATAGCTGGTGCTGCCGCCTGCTGTCACAGTTCGCGAAGAGGGTGTGGCCGCCAGGGCAAAATTTCCGTAGCCAATATTGGCAATGGCTGCATTGCCCAGACGGTCTCTCAATTGCGCCAGATACAGGCTGGAAGGAGTGACCAGCGCCCCCAGCGAATCATAAAATCCATTGGGAATAGCTTTGCCTGTGCCGGCTTCGGTGGCGCTTTCTTCCGAACCGATACACCCGATGCACCAGTTCGCCGATCCCGGAGGCATTTGTACCACGAGGAAGGGAGTGGTCACATTCCACGCAACTCCCCAGCCCATGGCCCAACCCTGGCCGGAGCCATGGTTTCCGCGGTCGGAAAACGAGATTCCCGTGGTCCCGCCGTCAATTCCGTTGGGAGCATTGGGAAGCGTGGCATTGTCAGCCAGCAGGCCAGTCGCCCAGCGTTGGTGCGCCGAGATGCCCGCCTGCTGCGTGCTCTCAAAATTCAGGATCGTTATTGAGAAAGATTTGCGTGCCGGAGACGCTGAAATCGGCCATGCGGTCGCCGGTGTGCGTAATCGTGTGATTGACGTGGATATTCTCCAAGGTCACCTGTTTCACGTTGCCGCCGATCGTGACCGTGTTCTGCGTGTCCCGAAAAACGAGGTCTTGCGCCCATGCATTCATGACCGCGCTCATGGAGACGCCGCTGTACTGCGGTATGGTGATAGCAGCGTTCACCGCCGGCGCGATCACGCTGAGATGCTCGACGCCCACCTGCGAGATCCGTCCCGGAAACGTATAGGTTGCTACGGAGCCGCCGGGCGGGTTCAGGAGTGCAGAGTCGAAGGAGTCGGTCAGGGGAGCATCCAGTGTGAGCAGGGTGCCGTTGATCGCGGTAATAGTGCGGTCGGTCGTGATCGTGCTGCCCACGCCCAGCCAGGTTTCGGGCGTGCCGGTGCTGCTGACCAGGTCATTCATCCCCATGAAATTTACCCAGGCCTGGGTCACCGGACGGCTGATGAGCACCGTATCTCCCACGTTGAAGAGCGAGGGATTATCCACGTTAAACGTCAGCCTCCCCGAGTGCACATAGGAATCGGTCATGGAAGCCGAGGTCGAGGACGTCTGCCATGATCCCGAACCCTTCAACGCGAACAGCGTGAACGGTGTAGCGTTCGGATTCATATTGATGAGCGTGCCGCCGCTTCCCGAGCCGCTGCCACGTACTACTATCCCGCTGGTATTGATGTTGAGCGTTCCCGAGACGTTAAATGTGCCCGCTGCCAGCAGCACGGCCCCGCGAAATCCATTCGCGTCCGGAGCCAACGCCGAGACAGCGTTAATGGCGGATTGGATCGCTGAAGTATCGTCTCCGCTGGACGGGCTGACGGTCCGCTTTGCCGCCACGTTGGGCAGCGCTACCCCACCCGCCCGATAGCCGGCGTAGGAAAAATCCATGATCGGATTTCCCAGGCTGTCGGTTTTGTAGTGCAGCCTGCCATCCGATCCG
>QIAW01000560.1 GCA_003225655.1 Acidobacteriota bacterium | reverse complement strand
AAGACGGCAGCGAAGATGCGTTTTCGCAGAACAAAGAAGTGGAACAGGCCATGCAACGGGGCGAAGCCGCTTTCGCGCAGGGCAACTTCGAGAACGCCATTCAGGAATACTCGCACGCCCTGGCCATCGATCCCAAACTGTACTACGCGGCCGTGAACATCGGGGACAGCTACTTTCGACTGAAGAAAGGGGACGATGCCGGCGAGTGGTTTGCCAAGGCCATACAAATCAATCCGGATGAGGAAGTTGCTTACCGTTATTGGGGCGACTCGCTGGTGCAAGAGGGCAAGATGAAAGAAGCGCGGGAAAGGTTTATTGGCGGACTTGTAGCCAATCCTTACCGCCAAACCTCCTGGAATGGCCTGAGGAACTGGTTGAGCCAGACCCATTTGAGCTTCAGGCAGATCATTCAACTCAAGCTCCCTGATCCACCGACTGTCGATGCTAAGGGACACATCAATATCACGGTCAACACGTCGACCGCGGACAAGAACGACACCAGTGCCGCTTGGCTGGCATATTCGATGGCAAAGGCCCTTTGGCGAAGCCAGAAGTTCGCCAAAGAATTTCCCCAGGAGAAGAAGTATCGGCATTCTCTTAAAGAAGAAGTCGACGCGCTTTCCATGACGGCGAATGTCTTCGACGAAGGCCACAGCAACAAGGCGGCAAAAGATCCAGACCTGTCGCTGGCTCTGCTCTCGGAGCTGAGGGCCAAGGCAATGCTTGAGCCCTACATCCTGTTCGTCCTTCCCGATGCGGGAATCGCGCAGGACTACCCCGCCTACAAGGCAGCAAACCGGGAAAAACTGGTCCAGTTTATCGACGAATACATTCTGCCGCCGACGCCGCAGCCTTAACTATCCCGCGCTGACAACCGCAGGGCGCGCAGGCGGCTTGCGAAACTGCCGGACCACGAGCCATAAGCCTGCCAAGGAAAGCAGCGCGAGCAGAATAGACCAGCCATAGACGTGTGCCTTGACGCTGTACAGAAACGTCATACCGAACGAACCCAGAGTCCCCAGCAGGGGCAGGCCGACCTTTACCGGAGTTCGTGAGTCCATGGCCTGTGCAACTAGCTGTGAATACGGCAGGTAGGCCACGAAGGCCACAATGGAGGCAAGCAGCATGATGCCGACGGCAGCGTAGGATACAATGCCGATCGCGCGTGACTTTCTCATGCGGCGAAAAATAAAGACGGCTGCCGATGCGGCCATCGTCATGGCTGCAAGCAGGATGAGGACAAAACAGGTTTCAACAATCCGCGCGTTCATCGCTAATGCAAGCGTAATTCCAGACCCTATCCTCGCATGTTGCATTATTTCCAATTGCACGATTCGCGCACCCAGGAACGCCTGGTCCGCGGGGGCTGCCATAGGTTGAAGCTTCTTGTAGCCATCGAGAGCAACGCTCCGGCCAATAAACTGCTCAAACTCGGTGTCAGCCGCCATCATTCGTTCTCCGAAGGCGATAACGCGCCTGGTCTGCTGCACCAGATCCGGCGGATTGGTTGCGTTGCTCAGGATGAATCTTTCGTATCTGGAGCAACCGATCACGGACGGCAGCGGATGCGACATCATGGAGATGGTGAGTCGTAAGGGACGGTCGCTTCCGAGCTGCCTGGCAACGTCTCTCTCCAAATCGAAACGCTCCTGAAAGTAGGAGTTGTACTTTGGAGCATCGAATGCGCGCGCCATCATTTCCATCCAAGGCCGGTTCCCGGTCCTCTGGTCCACATAGCGCACATAACGCCCCCGGGGACGCTTCCCATCCAACACCTGGTTTTTTTCCGTAATTCGATAGTTTGTATCTGCATCTACAAGGTAGTTCACCGCGTTTTGCGGGTCCCACTCCCGAAGCTTCTTAGCCCAGAGCGCCGTTTGCAGATTGGGCCGGGAAGACCAGTTCTTCGTACCACGATAGATGAGAACGTAGTACACCCACGTCCACCGGGGATCAATGGCCACAGCGTGATCGGCGTCCTGTGCTGCGAGATCAAGCCGGTCTTCGTGAATGGCCAGATACGCCAGCATCCTGGCGTCGCGCTCCCGCTCAGCATTGATGCGCAGCCTCTCAGGCTCCCGCTCCCCAGTGCTGTTATCACGATGGGACCAGGAAGCATAGTCGAGAGTGTCGGCTGCGACGCTCATTCCCTGGCGAAAACTTGGAGCCAGAAAAAAACCGAGTGCAATCAACAACGCCGAAACTGCAATCATTCTTGCGTTTCTCACACTTATACCCTCCTCTTTTGCCGTGATCCAGAACCAGGCGCCACAACATGCACCAAGACAAATGTTCCATATGGCTTGCCGTAAAATAATGCCCACACATCCCAGCGACCAATGGAGCAATTCAACCGGATGGTCAATTGCTTCCAACTCGGCCGCCATGGCCGTGCCCCACTCGCGAAAACGTGCAGGAGTCCAGCAAAGCAACCCGTGTAACATTTTTTGACTCGCACAGCAGATCACCTTCTGGTTCATCAGGCTCGGATCCCTTCCGGGGCAAGCTGTGGCGCGAACCCACGGGCCTTGGCTTCTGCTACAAAGCGCCGTGCTTGTTGCAAGCCACTGGTGGTGAGCCGGTACATGTGCCTGGGAGGACGACCCGGTTCGGCCTCTTCCCAGCGAGTCTCAAGCCATGAGTTCTCAGTCAATCGCATGAGAATGGGATAGAGCGTTCCCGACTTCAGCACGGTTTCGCGGCTGAGATCATATCCATATCTCCAGGAAGTTGGTTCGGCGAGCAGACGAACTAGCACGGCCAGGGTCTGACGTGACATGCGGATTCCGTTTCCCATGCCAATAACTCTACATATGTAGATTTACTGTTGTCAAGAGCAGATAGCGTTTTATTTTTTATTGTTTTGCAGGAAACGCGGTAAATACTTTGACATCCTGAAGACTTGAATCAGAGCTTGGTTGCCAATCTTCCATAGTAGATTTGCGTCTCGTACTCAAACATGACTTGGCCATCGCGGTTATGAGCCGCAAATATCTCGCTGAGCGCCTGCATGAATGTTGCGTGTGACGCATGCCCTTCTGGCGGAATATAGGACGAAGAAAGCGCCCTTCCCCGCAGTCCGTCGAAATCAAAAACCTGCTGATTGGGAAAGAGCCTCAGCTTGAAGTCATGGTGCTGAAAAAATTCATGCAGCACGTCATCCGTAATATTTTTATGGTCAATCTGGGCATAGTCGGTACCGCAACTCAGCAGCAAATTCTCATATGCGCGCAGAAAGGGCGTGGTATCGGTGAGCCGGTTATTCCACAAAATCACAACCCAGCCTCCGGGCTTCAGGATGCGTTGAAACTCGGCGCGCGCCCGCGGCCGGTCGAACCAGTGGAAGGCCTGTCCGGCGGCAACCAGATCCACACTGGAATCAGGAAGCTGGGACTGCTCGGCGGAACCGGCCATACTGGTGAAGCCTTCGTATTCGGCCAGCAGGCGCTCGCCGGCGGAGCGCATCTCTGGGTTAGGTTCAATCCCGAAAACCCGATTGCCATTCTGCAGAAATAATTTGCTCAAGATTCCCGTTCCGGAACCGATATCCGCCACTACCGACTGCGGCGTAAATCCGCACTCGGTGCGCAGAAGGCCGAACACTTCCCGCGGATACGATGGCCGGTAGCGAATATAGTTTTCAACCCGGTCAGAAAAGCGATGTTTAGGGTCGGGCATCATCTTTAATTTAGGTCAATCACCTTTTATTGGAATCTTACGGCTCCATTGCACGATCGCCTTCACCAACCCCGGCATCGTGTATTCTTTCGCCTGCATGCCTACGCGATAACCGCACTGGCGCAATGTGGACGATGTAACCGGCCCCACTGACGCCATGGCGACACTATGCGAGTATTCTTTGTTTACTCCGCGCATCAGTTCGTGAAAGTTGCGCGCCGTAGAAGAGCTGGTAAAGGTAATCACGTGCGGGCGCTGTTGCGGATTGCTGAAGATGCCCCGCAGCTTCCGGCGTGAACTTTCAGGAACCTCGGTGCGGTACGCCTCCA
>QIAW01000559.1 GCA_003225655.1 Acidobacteriota bacterium | reverse complement strand
AATCAAGAACACGGACATCGTCCGCGAGCTTTCGCTGCCCCCGGTCAAGATTCACTGCTCGGTGCTGGCGGAAGATGCTATCCGGGCGGCTATCGGCGACTGGAAGAAGAAGAACGGCGCCGAGAGCGGCAAACCGGCTCACGCCGCGGCTGAAGCCAAAGCGTAAAGAGCCCAGGTTGGCGATCCCACAGTACGGCCGCCGCGTTCTGATGCAGGAGACGTAGCAAGCTACGTCTCTACTACTGACGCTCGACCGCCCAGTGAATGACAATGACAATGCCGGAAAAAGCCAATACGACCTCCGTTCTTCCTGTCACCAATGCCACAGGTGCGCAGAAGAGCATCGAGATAACTCCCAAGGCCTTGGAGAAGGTCCGTAGCGCCATGGCCAAGGAGAACATCTCGCCCGAGAGCGGCGGATTGCGTCTGGGCGTGCAGGGCGGCGGGTGTTCCGGTCTTAGCTACAACATCCGCTTTGACACCAAGCCCCGCGAGCGCGACCGCGTGTATGAGTATGACGGAGTGCGAATATTCGTCGATCCCAAATCGTTCATTTACCTGCACGGCATGGTGCTCGACTACGAAGAGACTTTGCTGAAACAGGGCTTTATCTTCCGCAATCCGAATGCAAGCAAGTCTTGCGGTTGCGGATCGTCGTTTTCATAATTTTTTTGGCGTACCCTGAATTGCACCACGGCGTCCTGGCGCCAACCCGCAGACAGGAACCGTGGTGAAATTGTTTATGGCAACGGGAACTCACATCGCAAGCACCGAAAAAAAAGCAGAAGGCACAGTGCAGTGCTGGTCATGCGACACACCTTTTCCTGCTGGATCACACTTTTGCCCGCATTGCTCCAAGGTGCAGAAGCCAGTGGCCGCCGATTACTTCAGCTTTTTTGGCCTGCCCCGCAAGCTGAACATTGACGTAAGCGCGCTGGAAAAGGAGTTCTACAGGCTGAGCCGCAAGTTGCATCCTGACCTGTTTGCGCGGGCTACGGCCGAGGAACAGGAGTGGAGCCTGGAAACAAGCTCCCGGCTCAACGATGCGTACCGGACTTTGAAAGATTCTATCGCTCGCACGCAATACCTGCTTTCTCTGGAAGGCGTGCAGCTTGAAGAGCAGTCGAAGGCTGCGACCGACCGCGCCCGCCAGACCGGAGAGGAAAAGAAGCAGGTGGTCCCGCCTGATCTTCTGGAAGAGGTTTTTGAGCTGAACATGCAACTCCAGGAGCTGCGCATGAGCGATGAAAAGGAGCCGGAAGTTATCGCGCAACTGGAGACCGTAAAAAAGAATTTCGAGGCAAAGTTGCAAGGCCTGCATTTCGAATTGAAGAAACTTTGGGACGGATGGGACCAGGTCATCAGCGGTGAACCACAGAACAACGATTCCGAGCGCTTAAAGGTCCGTGAGCAGACGGTGGATATGCTGAATCGACGGTCTTACATTCGCAACCTGGTCAGGGATGTAAACGAGGCATTACAGAATTGAATCATTGGCTCATCGGGCCATTGAGTCATTGATTTCTTAGTTTCAGATGACCCAATTTCTCAATGAGTTAATTACTCAAGAGCGAGATGTCTGAAGAAAAAAACATTGTCGTAGGTATTGATCTGGGCACCACGAACTCCCTCGTAGCCTACATGGGAAATTCTGCGCCGGTGGTCATACCGGGAGAAGATGGATCGAATCTGGTCCCTTCCGTGGTGGCCTTGAATCCAGTGGTAATCCGGCCCGCAAGTACCTTATTGAGACTGCTGAACGCGCGGTCTATTCCATTAAGCGGTTGATGGGCCGGGGCCTTGAAGATGTCTGGGATGAGTTAAAGCTCTTCCCTTTTCGCCTGAGTGAAAACCTGAAACCGGGCGAGGTACTGCGCATCAAGCTCGGCGAGAAAGAATTTACCCCGCCGGAAATTTCTGCCCTCATCCTGCGCCAGCTTAAGCGCAACGCCGAGCGCTATTTTGGCAAGCCTGTCACCCAGGCGGTCATCACCGTTCCCGCCTATTTCAACGACGCCCAGCGACAGGCCACCAAAGATGCCGGACGCATCGCCGGATTGGAAGTCCTGCGCCTGGTCAACGAACCCACGGCCGCTTCGCTCGCCTACGGGTTAGACAAAAACAAAGAAGGCATCGTTGCCGTTTACGACCTGGGCGGCGGCACCTTTGATATTTCGATTTTGAAGCTGCACGAGGGCATATTCGAGGTCATTGCCACCAACGGAGATACACACCTGGGCGGCGACGACCTCGACAACCTGCTGATCACCATTGCGCTCGATGACATCGCCGGGGACATGAAGCTCGACCTACGCCACAATGCTGAAGCTGTGCAGGCGATCCGGAAAGCGGTGATTGACGCCAAGATCGAGCTTTCTGCACGAGAAGAGACTGCCATCAGCGTTGATTTGCCCGGAGGCAATCAGTACCAGCGTAAAATCACGCGCGCGCAATTTGAACAACTGATCGAACCCATCGTGCAGCGCACCGCCAGCCCTGTTCGCCAAGCGCTGGCTGATGCCAAACTGACGGCAGAACAGATCGACGAAGTCGTACTGGTGGGCGGATCAACCCGCATTCCGCGCGTGCGCGCCCTGGTAAAGGAATTGTTCAAACGCGAACCCCATAGCGAATTGAATCCTGATGAAGTTGTTGCGCTGGGCGCTGCGGTGCAGGCCAACATCCTCGCCGGCGGCTCGCAGGCTACGCAAGACATGCTGCTGCTTGACGTTACCCCGCTTTCCCTTGGCATCGAGGCGCTGGGCGGCGTTGTGGCCAAGATCATTCATCGTAATTCCACCATCCCGGCATCGGCGACTGAGCACTTTACCACTGGCGTCGAGGGCCAGACCAACGTGGCTATTCACGTTCTGCAGGGAGAGCGCGAGTTGGCCAAAGATTGCCGCTCGCTGGCGCGCTTTGATCTGAAAGGCGTACCGCCTATGCCCGCTGGGCTGCCGCGCATCGAGGTCAGGTTTCTGATTGACGCCAACGGCATTCTACATGTTTCCGCGAAGGAACAGCGCAGCGGCAAAGAGGCCGAGGTTGAAGTTAAACCCACCTATGGCCTGACCGATGAACAGGTGGAAACCATGATTCTGGAATCGTTCGACTACGCGGAAGAGGACTTCCGCCAGCGCCAGATCGTGGAGGCGCGCAATGAGGCGGAAACCATTCTGCTGGCACTGGAAAAGGGACGGCGCAATGCCGCATGGAGCGAGCTCAGTGACGCCGAGCGCAAAGACATTGCAGGCGCGGAAGCAGAGCTGAAGCAAGCGAAAGACGGCGAGGACTACGGGCTGATCCGCGATTCTATAGAGAAGTTAAACCAGGCCACCACCCATCTGGCTGAGTTGATGATGGAGTCCGCGGTGGGCTCGGCGCTCAAGGGAAAAGATATGCGGCAATTGCATGCCGAGGGACCGGCAGCTCCGCATCCGATAGCGCCAGCGGAGATCGAGAATTAAACTTCAGGGGCTAAAGCCCGAATTTTTAGGGGACTCAACGGCACGGCTGAAGCCGTGCCCTGATACAAAACCAATTTACTCTTATACAAATTTATTCTTTTCTTATACGAAACCTATTTTTGAAACAAGTTCTATAAAGTCAGAACCTAAACTGGATTGAAAACTATGGCTGAAGAAAAAACTCAAGGAACTGGCACGGCGACCGCCGATGTCCCCGGGCCAAACACGGTGCGGGTGACCTTTTTACCGGAAGGCAAAACCGTCGAGTTCGAACACGGCAAGCTGCCCTACCAAGAACATGGCAAACCCGAGTCTATTCTGGATGTTGCTCTCAACAACGGCATCTTTTTGGACCATGCCTGCGGCGGCAACTGCGCCTGCACTACCTGCCATGTCTGGGTGAAGGAAGGCGCCGACCGCTTGAATGAAATGGATGACGATGAAGCCGACCGCCTCGACATGGCTGCCGACCTGCAACTCAGCTCGCGCCTGGGATGCCAGTGCGTGATCGAAAAACCAGGCACCGTTGTCGTGGAAATTCCGGCGTGGAACCGGAATTACGTTTCCGAAGGCCATGGCCCGGGAAAATAATTGGGCCATTGTTTCAACGGATCATTGAGTCATTGTTCGTGCAAATTAGATGTAGATTGATTCGATGACCCAACGACTCGGTCACTCAATGAAAAAATCGGAGAAAATCATGGCTTTCGATCTTACCTGGGACAGGGCTGAAGACATCGCGATTGAGCTGGCGGAAAAGTATCCTGAGCTTGACCCCTTGACCGTGCGTTTTACTGACCTGCATCAATACGTGACCGGCCTGCCGAACTTCAAAGATGACCCCATGAAGTCGAATGAAGCCAAGCTTGAGGCCATCCAGATGGCATGGCACGAGGAATACCAGGAACGGTAACGGCGAGCGCCGTGCCGCGAATTTCAACTGCGGCAGCGGTACATGGCCTTTCGCGCACGCCTTTAGACAGCTCAGCGAAAATTTCTCTGTAAACCGATCACCATAAATTGCTAAAGTATCGGGCGATGGGTACGGCTTACAAAGGAGTTTTCTGATGTTCTGTGTGTATTGCGGAACAAAAAATGCGGATGGGGTTTCAATCTGCGTCTTCTGCGGGCAAAGGGTACACAATTTTCAACTTCAACCCGAGGCCGCTACCGCCGACGCCCCTAAAGCTCCCGTAGCACAGACGCCGCCGGTGCAGATAACAGCCACGGTAGTTGTTCAAAAGCACGCACCTGAGACCCTCCCAGTGCGGAAGCCCTCATGGCTCCACATCGCCCTTCAGAAACATCCGGTTGCTGTGTTCGCGGCAGCAGTAGGCATACTGATGTTGTTGCCTACATTCGTGATGTTGTGGCAATGGAACGCCAACCGGCTTTCCCGAACGCATCGGCTCGAGAGCTTGCTGAAAGATACCGCAGAGCTGCAGGAAAAGAGCGCGGAATTCACCCGGCGGATCCAGGAGCTTCGCAGCCGCCCCACGCTGGCCATGAAAGACTATTACGACCAGTGCACGCAACTGGAACCTTACATTAACGACGTCACTTCGGCGACGGAAAAAAGCAGAGGCTTGTTGGAGCAGGTCATCCCCGAGTTTCACGATGATGCTAAGACTCTTACGGCGTTAAACGGCATGAGAAAAGCTTTGGAGTTGGACCAGCGTTTACAGAACGATGTCAGGCAGGAAGTATTGCTCTCTAAAACTCTCATGCACCTGGAGCCTTCCGAGCAGGTGGAATTCTATGCCATGAGCATCCATCCTCTTCAGGAAGAAGAGAAACAGCTTGCCGTGGAAGAACAGCAGGCACTCACCCAGATGCGCGACTACAGCGGGAAGCTACCCTCCTCAGTATCGCATTCTTTGTTGAACCAATAAGGCTGAACCGGACAACCGTGCGCAGACTTCACACGCCGACCAATTGCTGGGTGGGCGTTTCCACCGATGCCTCGCGTAGAAACTTAGCGGCTTCTTCCGGAGGAGTCGGATTGATGTAAAAACCCGTGCCCCACTCAAAGCCCGCCACCTTGGTCAGCTTGGGCATGAATTCCATGTGCCAGTGGTAGTGGTCGTTGGGACCGTCTTGCACGGGCGCGGTGTGAATGACGAAATTGTACGAAGGATTGTCGAGCACCTTGTCCGCTTTCGCAACCAGGGTCTGCAGCGCCCTGGCAAAGTTTTCATAAACGTGGGTGGGAGCGTTGTCGAAACTGGAATCGTGGACTTTAGGCAATATCCAGGTCTCAAAAGGAAACCGTGGGGCAAAGGGGGCCAGGGTCACAAAGCCGTTGTTCTCGGCGACAATGCGGCCTCCGTCTTCCAGTTCCTGGCGGATCACGTCGCAAAAAATGCAGCGTTCTTTGTACTGGTAATATTGCTTGGCGCCTTCCAACTCTTCAATGGCCTGCTTGGGAATGATGGGCAGCGCAATCAACTGGGAGTGGGGATGCTCGAGAGAGGCCCCCGCCGGTTCACCGTGGTTCTTGAAAATAAGGATGTACTTGAAGCGTTTATCCTTCTTTAGATCGACCATGCGATCACGAAAGGCCCAGATCACGTCTTCGACGCGCTTGATGGGAAGCGTGGCCAGGGTTTTGTCGTGCTCCGGCGTTTCGATGATGACTTCGTGGGCCCTCACGCCATTCATCTTGTCGTACATGCCCTCGGGCGCGCGGTCGAGATTACCCTCAATTCCCAAAGCGGGAATTTTGTTGGGCACTACCCGGACGCGCCATCCAGGCGTGTCTCGCGGGGCTTCCGGCCCGCCGATGGTGGAAGAGCGGTAACCCAGGATCTCGGGCGGCGTCTTGCTTTCGTTGCCGGGACAAAACGGGCAAAATCCGCCTTTCTGTTTCACAGCTTCCCGGACAAAATCAGTCGGGCGTTTCGCCCTGTCGGTGGAAATAATGACCCAGCGTCCGGTAATCGGGTCTTTTCTTAATTCAGGCACAGCGACGGCTTCCTTTCTCTTCCCCAAGCATGGCAAGTCTGGCCCATACGCCAGGGACATCAAGAAAATTCTACTCTACTGCATGGAAAAGGCATTCCTGAACAGAGTGATCTGGGGAGAACAACCCCCTCTATCAAGATAGATGCTCAGAATGTCAAAGCGAGCTGCTGGTTTGCCAGCAAGAGGGCGCAAATACTCGCGGGCTACGGCAACCAATTCCCGCTGTTTGGCTTCATCCACTGCAGCCTCGGCCGGCATGACAGCGCGCGAGGTGCGGGTTTTGACCTCGATAAAGCATAAAACATCGCCTTCCCAGCCAATCAAATCAATCTCTCCGCGCCGGCGTGGGGAACGAAAGTTGCGTCCCACGATGACGTATCCGCATTCGCGAAGATAAAAATACGCCTCTTCCTCACCATGCTGGCCGGTGACCAGATGATCAGCTTTCTTCTGTTGAGGAGCCAACCGCGCAACCGAATCCAGCACGCGAATGGCAAGACGGGTAAAACGGCCGGAGCCCATGTGGATCATTTTAGCCGGAAATCAGCGACATTTTACCTTGCAGCATTTGATTGACTTCCGCACTGGGAAGAGGATTACGCAGCATCGCGTTATATGTCCCCTTGGTTAGAAGCTCTTGTGCGACCTCACGCACGACAGCCAACGCT
>QIAW01000085.1:7204-15861 GCA_003225655.1 Acidobacteriota bacterium | reverse complement strand
TGCGCTCCTCAGTGGGGAACAACGCCAGTCCATACGTTCCTGCGATTGCGTTGGTGGTCAGAGCCCGCCCAATCACCTGTACGCCGTTGGGATACGCGGCGCCAGCATCATGACAGTTGCCGTCCACCGCCGTGCTCTTCACCACATAGTCCCCAGCAGCAGTCCCTCCGTCGAAGATGCAACTCGTGCTCCCGAACAGCGCCACCTGGGCTTGACCCGTCGTGCCCGCTCCGCCGATTACAATTCCAATCATGCCAACGGCTGGGTCGGTACCGGCATTAACGGCTGCAGAAGGATCGCCCGTCAGTTCTACAAGTTGATTGAGAACCGTTCCAGTATCGCTATCGTTGGGAATCGGCGCACTGAAGGCGCCCCCGGTCTGGATGTCTCCCGTAAAGCTGGCAGTGGTTCCATTGAGCGCGCCGAGCAGGGTTCCGCCAGCAAGCTGCAAATAGCGCGCATCATTTTGCGTGGTGGTGTTAAACGAAGCCGCAGGATTGCCACCCAGCGCCAAGGTATCGTTCGCTATAGTGGCAGTGGCTGCGTTGCCGCTGATATTTGCGCTGATCGTATTGCTGAAAGTCTTATTTCCCGCGACGGTCTGATCGCTGATTAGATCTACATAAGTGCTCGACAGGCTGGGAACATCACTGGCCTGTATGCCTGCCACGGCCCAGGTTCCCACACCTGAGCTGCGCAAATATTGCGCCGCAGCACTGGGGGCTGTGACGATGCCGGTTCCGCCGTTGGCAATCGGCACAATTCCGCTAAGGCTGATGCTGGGATTAGCGCCGCCACTGGAAGCCAGCGGCGATGAAGCGCCCACACTCAGCACCCCAGTGTTGGCCAGGGTTAGCGAGCCGCCCAGAGCGAGTGCTCCGCCTCCGCTCAAACCTGAACCGGTATTTAGGGTAACCGAGGGGTTGGCCAGCATGGCGTTGGTTATTCCGGCTGCGGCAATACTGATGCTTCCCGTGCTCGTGATGGGGCCGCCAGTCAGTCCAGCACCCGTGTTCACACTAGTGACTGTTCCCGTTCCAGGAAACGTTTGCCCCCCGGCAAAGGTAATAGCACCGCTCATCGTGCCCCCACTCAGTTGCAGGTAGCGCGCGTCAAAGGCGGTTGTGTTCAGGGCCACGGTTGGGTTCGTAACCGTCCCGCCGATGGTAATAAAACCGTTGCCCGCGGTTACGCTGTTCACCCCGCTGGTGCCGGGAAATGTCTGGCCGTTGGCAAAACTGATGATGCCATTGGGAGCGATGGAAAGTCCGCCAATCGCCACCTGCGTGCCGTTATCGCTGATGAGCGAATTGGTAAGCGTGAAGTTTGGCGCAATGCGGGGAATATGGCCCGGCGTGGCATTACTGCGGAAGAGAATCTGGTACAGCACCGGTCCATCAAGCTCTTTGAAATTAGGAGAGACTCTTTTCAGTATCAACTGTGGGCGCAACTCAGCGGTCAACATAGGTTGCGGATTTCGCGAATTTGGAGGATTTGAGCCGGGCACGCTGTACAAGCCGTGGAAGGGCGATGAAAAACCTGCCTCCGTTGCGTGGGAGGGCTGGCGAGCGGGCGATTGGCCCACCGCAAAAGAAAAACCAAAAAACACAAATGCAAGGACGACAGCTTGGAAGCATGACTTAAGTGGCATAGACGTCTCCAATGTGGAATTGCAGGAGTTTACGAAGTGGAAGGATTATAGGCCCGGGTGCGAAAATGCCAGATGGTTACGTTGGTAATAAATACCGTTACGATTCTCATTGTGGGAAATGTATTTTTATTCTTCCCAAATCGGGACGGCGTATCCAGGCGGTGCCGCGGCGAGAATTGTAAACGCAGTGTAAAGGCCGAGCGCTGATTGACTTATATCACCGTGTCGCCGGAGGAGTCTTGAGCAGCAAAGGCACTCCGGGTTTTAGCAACCTATCTGCCAACTCAAGATACTTTTGCACCCATACTTCTTCATCACCGTTAAGACACTCTTCCCCGGAACGCAGCGTTTGCTGTATGCGTTCGTAGTCGGGGGCTTTTTTCACATATGCCTTCAATCTGAGCGCTGGAGCTACTCGCCCATGGCCATGGATTCGAAGCGGGTTGAAGATTTGAGAAACGCCAGTTTGATGTTGCCGGTGGGCCCGTTGCGCTGTTTGGCGATCATCAGCTCGGCTACACCGCTGACACCCTTGGCTTCGGCGTCTTCGTATTTCATGTAAACCTCTTCGCGGAAGATGAAAGCCACAACGTCAGCATCTTGCTCAATGGAGCCGGATTCGCGCAGGTCAGCGAGCTGCGGACGGTGGTCACCGCCGCGGCTCTCAGGGGCGCGGCTCAACTGCGAGAGTGCGATCACCGGCACGCGCATCTCTTTGGCCAGCGCCTTGAGCCCGCGTGAGATGGCGCTGACCTCCTGGGTGCGGTTCTCAGGCCGCCGCCCGCCGCTGGAACTGATAGACATAAGCTGCAGATAATCGACGATGAGCAAGTCAACTTGCTTTTCCGCCTGCTGCAGGCGCCGCGCCTTGGCGCGCATCTCATGCAACGAAACTCCCGGCGTATCGTCAATGTAGATTCTGGAATCGCCCAGCTCAGCCAGGGCATGGGCGAGTTTCTGGTAATCCTCGCGCCCCAAAAAACCGGTGCGCAGCTTGTGCGAGTCAACTTTGGCGCGCGAACACAACAAACGCATGAGCAGCGCCTCGCGCGACATTTCTAGCGAGAAGACACCCACGACTTTGCCACCAAGCACGGCTGCATTCTCAGCGATGTTCATGGCAAAGGCGGTTTTACCCATCGAAGGGCGCCCCGCAATGATGATGAGATCAGAGGGCTGCAGGCCGCTGGTCATTCCATCAAGATCGGCGTAATAGGTTTCGAGGCCGGTGATGCGCTGGCCGCGGCTGTAGAGCGCATCCACCGAACCGAACGATTCTTTGACGATCTCCTTAATGCCCAGAAAGCCGCGCCCGATGCGGCTCTCGGAGATTTTGAAGATGGCCGACTCAGCGGCGTCAATGATCTCTTCCGTCGTATCCGACTGGTCGAGGGCGTGCGAGATTGCACTCTGCGCGGCGTGGATCAGGCCGCGCAGCAGGGCTTTATCTTTGACGATCTTGACGTAATGCTCAATGTTTTCGCGGCGAGGAAGCCCCTCGGTTAGCGAAGAGAGATAGGCTACACCGCCGACCGCTTCTACTTCTTTCTTTCGGCTCAGCTCCTCGGTGAGGGTGATGATGTCAATGGGACGGCTGGTCTCATTCAGCTCCAGCATGCGCATGTAGATACGGCGGTGCGAGTCGAGAGAAAAATCTTCCGCGCGCAGGCTTTCGGCGGCTTGGGGAAGAACGTCGTTATCCAGCAGAATGGCGCCGAGGATGGAGCGCTCGGTGTCAAGGCTCGCCGGCATGCTGCGATCGAGATTCAGGTCAATGGTGGCCAAGGGATCTGAGCAAATGGTACGGCAAAACCGGTTGCGGGAAAATCAAATTCACTGCAATAAGAATGAACCGCAATCCGCGCCAGCCGCACGGACTGCGGTCATTTTTTGGAGTGCACGTGCACTCCACTAGTTGGCGACTCTGGGCTGCAACGCACCTGCGTTGCGGCCGCGCATGACTCGTGCCTGGGTTCCAGGATTCCGCCGGCTTCGCCATAACGGAAGCTGCGCCATGAGCAACGAGCGCGCTGAGCGCCAAACTCTTTTGTTGTTATGACTGTGCCTCAGGGAGATGATGTGCGCAAGGACTTGGGAAATTTAGCTGTGGATTAATTGTTCAAAACGCGGCTTTTCTGTGGAAAGGCAAAGGAAAACCTGGAAGTAATCTCGATAGATGGGTTGCGCAGCACGCAATGCGCAGCCGAAAATCCCACAGTGCGGGACGCACGCATTCCTGGGAACGGCCGTACTACACAATTTTGGTTAAAATCCGTGCGCATCCGTGCGCATCCGTGCAAATCCGTGGCAGCACTATGCTATGCGCCATCCGCCAAGAATTGCTCCTATAGCGGCATAGCAGGCAAGCTGATATCCGCTGTTGATGAGAAACAAAAGATAGTGCTGCCGGAGAAAAAGCATGTCGGTATATTTCGTGGTGAGGTTAAACCCTACACATGCCACAATCGCCACTTGAATTCCTGCGGTGGCCGAAGAGATTCCCACCCAGTGGAAGAACCTCCACAAAACAAACGCTGTCAGCAAAGACGCCAGGAAGGCGCGCAAGTAAGTGGGCCCGGCGCTTTTGCGCATCTTTTCCATCTGCTCTTTGTCGTTGATGTTGTAACCTGCGGCGAGCATCCAGGGCTTGGCGAAGAGCAGTGGTGAATACCACAGGAACCCGATGACCATGGTCGACAGCGCAGCTACCACGACCGGCACAAATTGCATAGGTCTCTCCTTTTTCTTCTTAGTTCTTGAACGGAGAATGGTATAGCAGGCCGCTGATTGAAGAAACAAAAAAAAGGCACAGCCGGCGAACGACTGTGCCACACATCCATAAGTTATGACTGAGAGTTAGTCGCGCAGGCCGTCCATGAAGGCGCGGAGCTTGCGCGAGCGCGAAGGATGCCGCAGCTTGCGCAGCGCCTTGGCCTCAATCTGCCGGATACGTTCGCGGGTGACCGTGAACGACTGGCCAACTTCTTCCAGGGTGTGCTCGCTGCCATCTTCGAGGCCGAAGCGCATCTTGATGACCTTCTCTTCGCGCGCCGTCAGGGTGCGCAGAACGTGCGCCGTCTGCTCCTTCAGGTTCACGTTGATGACGGCCTCGGCCGGCGAGACCACAGCGCGGTCTTCAATGAAGTCGCCAAGGTGCGAATCTTCTTCTTCGCCGATCGGGGTCTCGAGCGAAATCGGCTCTTGCGCGATCTTCAGCACTTTACGCACTTTGGCCACGGGAATATCCATGCGCCGGGCAATTTCTTCCGACGTTGGCTCCCGGCCCAGCTCCTGCACCAGTTGCCGCGAGGTGCGGATGAGCTTGTTGATGGTCTCGATCATGTGCACCGGAATGCGGATCGTCCGGGCCTGGTCGGCGATGGCGCGCGTGATGGCCTGCCGGATCCACCAGGTTGCGTAGGTCGAGAACTTGTAGCCACGGCGGTATTCGAACTTATCCACCGCCTTCATCAGGCCGATGTTGCCTTCTTGGATGAGGTCAAGGAACTGCAGACCGCGGTTGGTGTACTTCTTGGCGATGGAAACCACCAGGCGCAGGTTGGCCTCAATGAGCTCGCGCTTGGCGACCTCGGCGTTCATATCGCCCTGGATGATTTCGCGCTGGGTGCGGCGCAGCTCCTGGTAATCCACGCCGGCGTCGGCTTCCAGCTTTTCCAGGTCGGCCTTGTACTGCCGCTGGTTCTTGCGGTATTCCTTTTTCAGCTCCTCGCTGCGCGTGGCCTCAGCTTTCTTTTCCAGCGACTGGATCTGGCGGTCGAACTGCCGCATGGCGTCCACTGTCTTGTTGACGCGGTCAATCAGCCGCTTGCGCTCGGGATTCAGGAAGCGGATGCCGCGGATGGCGCGGGAAATTTCCACGATCTCGCGGCCCAGCGACCAGCGGCAGCGGCGGTATTCGCGCTGCTTCTTCTTTTCCGGAATCGCGACCAGCCTCTCGGTCAACTGCTGCGCCCGCTTGTAGTGCTTTGCCAGGTTGTCGATGCGGTTGAGCGTATCTTTCAGGCGCTTGGCGACAATTTCATCGGTCACCTCTTCTTCGTCGAAGGGGACAATTTCCTTGATGCTGCGCACGCCCTTGCGCAAGTCCTCGCCCAGCGCGATGATTTCGTTGATGACGATGGGAGAGCGCGAAATGGCTTTGAGAACGCGGTTCTGCCCACGCTCGATGCGCTTGGCAATTTCCACCTCGCCCTCGCGCGTGAGCAGGGGTACGGTGCCCATTTCGCGCAGGTACATGCGCACCGGATCGTTGGTCTTCTCCAGCGCCCCGGGCGTGAGGTCCAAATCAACTTCTTCACCGGCCTCAAGTTCTTCGGCCTTGTCAAAGCCGGAAGACGGCGGTTTGGCGCCTTCAATGACATCGATACCCTGGGTGCCAATGGTGGTCAGAAGATCGTCGAGATCTTCCGGCGAATAGCCCTTCTCTTTTCCCGCATCGATCAGCTTCTTAATATCGTCAAATTTATCGTCCAGAGCCAAGTGGTTCCTTTTCAGCTTCGTCCTGTGTTTATAGACGTATGCGTGTTATATGGGGTGGGATAAATGCGCATAGCCCGCGGGAGATATGCCTCCTCGCAGGCGGAAAGACGCAAACCGTAATATGTTAGCACAACCGAGGCGCTTTAAACAGCTAAGTACTTCCCACCCAAATGCTTACAAATATTAGATGGCCGGAGAGGGCATTCGGTTTCGTAAGCTGAGCTGGAAAACCGGGGCCAAAAAGGGGAACTCCTCTAACCGCCAATCCTGATCGTGCCGGCCTTGAGCAGCCCCCAACAGGTGGCATTGAGCAGGGCAGTAATCGAGACAGCCAGGATCACTCCTAGGGCCAGACTCTTGTGCCCCTTCCATTTCAGAAGCAGGATGGCAGGCGCCTGCCATATCAGTTGTACTGCGCCGATGAAACTCAGACCGTAGAACAGAATTGCGCCCGAAGTATCGGCCGATAAGAGCCGCGAGCTAAGCAGAACCCCCAGCAAGAAGACGATCACGTTCAGCACGATCCCCAGCAGGAACCCGAGAACGACTTGTATGCCTGTTGCCAGTTTTTTGTTCATGGAGATATACCCGGCACTGATTAAGTCATGATTTCCAAGGAGCTTCCCCTGTAACAAAGCTTATTGAGCCCCAACAAGCTGCGCACAAAAGAAAATTTATCGTAGCAGCGATGAGCATTCCTTTGGCAACATTGGAACGGCCGAGCGTCAAAGCCTCTTGCATTTATTAAATCCAGCCACGCCAATCCCAGGTGCAACAAGTTGAGGGCGTAACAACTGGCAATACCCTTGGCTACCTCAATTCCGCCGCTGCGTACTTGTATCTCGGTGTTCATGCCATCGTCGCCATTTCCGCTTTTTTCCGCAGCGGCTCTAAACGCGTTTTCTCCAAATCATCGCGGTAAAAAAGATTGTAAGTGTCAAACGGAATCAGGCGGCCATCGGGATGCACGATGTGCACGCAGGTCTTCTTCACTGAACGCACATCGAACGAGTGCGCGTCGATGAACTGCATAATGATGACGCGGAAGACGCTCTCGTATCCCAGACCTTCGGGCACCAGCACCTGGGGCAGGCAGCAGAGTAGTTCGCGCAGGCTGCCCGCGCCCGACCGCGGCGAATGATTGGTGGCAAAGAGCTTGAACAGATTCTGGCGCACGGCTTCTTCCTGCTCATAAAGAATTGTATTGCGTCCGGCGTTGATGAGCACCTCGGGAGGAATCATGCTGGTCAGCGGCGTGACCTTGCCATTCAGCTTGAGGGCGTAGGCCATAGCCAGCGAATCAGGATGGCAGGGGACTGGGATAATGTCCTCGGGCTTGAAGACCCCGGTCTGCTCCAGGATCTTGCGCCGCACCTCGGTCAAGGTGAGCCGGTCGGTTGCCGGACTGAATTCTTCCAGGCGGCCTGCGTCCTGTATGGGCTGAAAGGTCACGCCGCGCACGCAGGGCTGCTGCAGTGCATAGTCAACAACCTTGCCGATCTCGTGATCGTTCAATCCTTTCTTCAAAGTCACAACCAGATTCGTCGATATGTCGTGGCGGTTCAGCTTCTCCATGGCCTGCTCACGCACGCGGCGCAGGTCAGCCCCGCGCAAGGCCATCAGGGGCTCGCGCTCAAAGGAATCAAACTGCAGATAGACCTCAAAATCTTCTTTGTACTCCGCCAGCCGCCGGACAAAATCTTCTTCCTGGGCGATGCGCACCCCGTTGGTGTTCACCATCAAATGGCGGATGGGCCGCGCCTTAGCCAGCTCAATGATCTTGAAAAATTCGGGATGCATGGTCGGCTCGCCACCCGAGAGCTGCACCACATCAGGCCGCCCTTCGTTGCGCACGACCGCATCGAGCATCTTTTCGATCAGCGCCAGATCGCGGAACTGCTGGCGCTCAGGGCCGCTCGAGGCGTAACACACCGGACAGCGCAGGTTGCAATAATCGCAGATTTCCACCAGCGTCAGGCAGGAGTGCTGCTCGTGGTCGCTGCACAGACCGCAATCATAAGGACACCCCCAGCGCACGGGCGTGTTGTAGACCAGCGGCATCTCCGGGGGCTTGATGAAGACTTCGCGCGAGCGGCGGTAGTACTCCACGTCATCGGCAATGAGCACACGCTCGTGGCCGTGTTGCGGACAGCGCTTGAGCAGATAGACCTTGCCGTCTTGAAAGACGGTCTTGGCTTCGATCTTTTGAAAACAAGTCGAGCAGATCGAAACCACCACATCATAGAAAAGATAAGGGCGAACCTTGTCCGTCATGATTTGGACCCTGGTCCGCGAATGGCGCGAATCAGCACCAGCAGAAATCCCACGAGTGTCATGACGACGCCGATAATGAGACCCACGGCAAAGACCGTAGAAAGTTTGTCGCTGGAACTGACCGTAACCATGAACACGGCACAGGAAGAGAGTCCCAGCACAATGCCGCTGCACAGTATCACTAGCGCCTGTTTCCACGAAGGAAAGCGCTGTTTGGGCTGCGATTCGCTCA
>QIAW01000085.1:0-6884 GCA_003225655.1 Acidobacteriota bacterium | reverse complement strand
GGTAAAGCACAAAGTTCACGATCGAGATGAGAAGCCATCCCCTATAAGCGACGTTACGGTACCGCGAAAAGTTCAGGACCAGCAGCGCAGCATGTGCCAGAATGGCAACCAATATCACCAGGCGAAGATAGGCGATCTGCTCTTCAATTTCTTTGGCTGATGCCTTGGTGACAGGAGTTGGAGCGGCTGCTGTGGAAGCCGCCATGGCCCCCGCCCCCGCAACTCGACTCGCCTTCGGTCCGCGAAACAGGCGTACTACCAGCCACGTTCCACCAATCGGAACCAGTATGGTGACTGCGAAGAGTCCAAAGATCCATGGAGAATCGGAAGAAGAAAAACCCGAGGAGCTCTTGAGCATCATTCCAAAGCAAAGCGAGAGAAACCCCAGGACCAGGGTTACAAGCAGAGTCACAATAGAGACGAGAATACCTGCGGCAATTCGCCATCCGCTTTTTCGCGGTGGGGCAGGAACTGCCGGGGATGTTTGACTGCCTTCATTGCCTAAGCTGGGATCTTCCATTTGATTTAGAACGCTCCTTCCTTCACTTCTTGCATCTCTTCTGCAGGCTTTTCCGCCGCAAGTTTTTTTGAGTTGAGCCAGCGCCGCATGTCTTTTGCGTAATAGAACAGGATCAGCAGGCATATCCATTGAATCGAGCCGAGCCCGAAAGCGACGTGCACGTAGGGCTTGATCGCGTCGCAGGCCAGGCGGAACGCCATGTAAGCGATCATGAACAGCTTGAATGCATCGCCCGAGCGGAAGCGGGAAGCAACGTATTCACGGCCAACGCGCGCGGTTAACGAAGTGCGCGCGACCCTGCCCAGCACAAATTGCAACGCAGGAATGAGCGCGAGCAGAAAAACCATTTCGTAGAGCTGCGTTGGATGGCGCGTGATGCCGTCGCCAAAATCAATGCCCCAAGGCAATCGTGTAGGGACGCCATAGGTGTAATCACCCAGGCCAGTAAGAAAGCATCCGATTCTCCCGATGGCAATTCCCAGGGCCAGAGGAATGGCAAACAAGTCGCCGGTCGATTGCTTCTCTCCCAGGTAATTCTTGACCAGTTCCACTGCGACAAGTCCGCCGGCAAGTCCGCCGACAATGCTCTTTCCGCCCATCAGATAAAAGGGATCACTCCAGTGCTGCAGTGTGGCGGCAGGATCTTCCAGCAGATAAACCAGTTTGGAACCAATAGCGCCACCGGCCACGGCGGCGGTGATCGCGGACCAGCGCACGGGATCTGGGACTTTGTCGCCGAAACGCCGGCGTATCCATAGATACACCAGGAGGCCGACGACATAAGCGAGGCCCTCGAACAACAAGTGCGGATGCACCCGCGCTCCAGCCACGTAAATGTATACCGGAAAATGCACGCGTCTGTACTTTGTGTGAAGTTGTGGGATTATAACGTAGCACTTAGCAATTAGCACTTAGCATTTGGCCAGTTGAGTAACCCGATACAAAACCCGTCGGGCTAAATGCTAACGGCTAAGTGCTGAATGCTGTTTTTATGCGAATCATCGCAGGCAAATTCCGCAGCCGGCAGGTGCGCTCGTTGCCCGGCGCGGAACTGCGCCCCACCTCCGACCGTCTGCGCGAAACTTTGTTCAACGTGATTGCCGCCACCCGCACCATTGAAGACACGATCTGGTTTGACCTGTTTGCCGGCACTGGCGCCGTGGGAATCGAAGCCCTGAGCCGCGGCGCGCGCATGGTGTACTTTGCCGAGGCCACGCGCAAATCGGTCGAGCTGATCCAGCAGAACCTGCTGGCGCTCAACCTCGCGAGCGGCTTTCAGATTTTGCAGCAGGACTCTGCCTCCGCCATCGCCAAAGTAAGCCAACCTGTGGACATCTGCTTTCTTGACCCTCCCTACAAAATGGAAGAACAATATGAAAAGGTGCTTACCACTCTGGCCAATGCAAGCCTGTTGCGCGAAAACTCCATGGTGATTGCCGAACACAGCAAACACTTTGATCCTCGAGAGCATTATGGCCGGCTCAAACGCTTCAGGAAATTGGTACAAGGGGATGCGGTTCTGAGTTTTTATCGAATCAGCAATTCCTCCAGCAATAAACGCTGACGAACGTAGCGCCGGCGTCCCGCCGGCTGTCATGTGGGAATCCCACATTTTTCGGTTAGCATTTAGGAATCACTGCGCACCTTGCTGACATTTGTCATGCGCGATTGATGACATCTGGCACTAGCTTGCTTTTCTGCTTGCACAGATACTGGCATACGAATTCGGGGTTTGCACCCCTGAGCTGAAGAAAGGTGCCAGTCATGAATGTGCTAGTTTTTGGATCTACCGGCGGGACCGGCCGCGCACTGGTCCGGCAAGCGCTTGCGCAGGGCCACGCGGTCACGGCTTTTGCGCGCGATCCTGAAAAAGTCAACACGACCCACGAGAACTTGCGGGTTGTTCGCGGCGACATCCTCGATTACAAGTCAGTCGAAGCCGCGGTCAAGAACCAGGACGCCGTGGTTTCCGCTCTGGGAGTAAAGCCGTGGGTGGGAGCCGTCTTTGTTGTGGCCATTGCATGCCAGTTCTTGGCACGGTTCGCAGCTTTGTCGGGGCCGTCGGCGTGGCTGGTTCGGCTTGGCCTTCCGTTGTTGGTCCTTCTGGCGGCGACAAAAAGGACGACCGTCCTGTCAGAAGGCACTAAGAACATCATTCAGGCGATGGAGAAATCTGGGGTTCGCCGTTTCATCTGCGAGTCTTCGCTCGGAGTCGGCGACAGCAAAGGCCAGTTGGGGTTTCTATACAACTACACGCTCATTCCGCTATTTCTTCGCAACATTTTTGCCGATAAAGAAACGCAGGAGACTGTCATCAGGCGCAGCACGCTCGACTGGGTGATCATTCGGCCCGGAGCGCTCACCAATGGCCCACAAACGGGAAAGTACCGCAGTTGGTTCGGCACTCCGGAGGCGCCCATTCGCCACAAGATTTCGCGCTCAGATGTGGCCGACTTCATGCTGCGGCAACTGGGTGAGAACGCTGAACTGCGCAAAAACCTCGGCCTGTCGTACTAAGGCGGTTCGCACAGTTGCGATGTCCTGTCCGAGGAACGAGGACTGATCATGCATGAAGTGTCCGTCGTGAAGCTCGAGTCAGCTTTATCGCCGCAGTACGGCGCAGAACCACGTTCAAGGAACTGCCGCGCCAGATACGTGGCTATTTCGACATCGTGTATGCCGCCGTTCGGGCTGGCCAGGTGACGAAAGCTGGACACAACGTTGCCGTGTATCGTAATGCGAGCGATCACGGTGTGGATGTCGAATGCGGTGTCAAGTCCCGGCGAAGTTCGCCGACATCGGGGAGGTGGAGTGCCGCGAGATTCCGGCGGGCGAAGCAGCGACCACCGTGCATTGGGGACCCTACGCTCAGTTAGGAGAGGCACACGACAGAGTTATCGAGTGGATTCGGAAGAACGGGCGCACACTGGCGGGGGTCGGCTGGGAGGTATATGGTCACTGGGACGACGACCCGGCCAAGGTGCGTACCGATATCTATCATCTGCTGAAGCCGCGCTAACCAGGGCACGAGTTCGCTCGTGCCGTAAGTCGCCGAAAAATCACACTTCCTTGCCGCAGGCTTGCGCGCAGCGAAGCGCACAGAACAAAGGATATTTTTGAACGAATGCGGGCAAACTCGGCGTCGCCGATTTGCCTGCAAAAGAATAAAAGAGGACTAGATGACAACCCAAAGCTATGTTGCAGGTTATCCACAGCAAACGCCCGCCAAAGTAGCAGCGGAATTCTGTGGCGTGAGCAAGCGTTACGGACCGGTGCTTGCTCTTAATAACGTGAGCTTCCGGATACACCGCGGCGAGATGGTTTCTCTGCTCGGCGCCAATGGCGCCGGCAAGACCACCGCCGTCAAGCTCTTGTTGGGACTCGCGGCGCCCAACCAGGGGACGATCCGGATCTTCGGAGAGAACCCGCGCTCTCCAGGCGCGAAGATGCGCGTTGGCGCCATGCTGCAAGTAGGTAAAGTCCCTGAGACGCTGAAGGTCCGGGAGCACATTGAGCTATTTTCCTGCTACTATCCCAATCCGCTGCCGCTGCCCACCATCGTAGAAAAGGCCGGTATTGATGGACTCGAAAATCGCCCCTTCGGCGAGCTCTCCGGAGGACAAAAGCAGCGCGTTCTCTTTGCCCTCGCTATCTGCGGCGATCCCGATCTTTTGTTTCTCGATGAGCCCACCGTCGGGCTCGATGTAGACAGCCGCCGCACCTTCTGGCGCGAGATACGCGCGTTCGTCGAGTGCGGGCGCAGCGTGCTGCTCACCACACATTACCTGGAAGAAGCAGATGCCCTGGCCGACCAGATTCTGGTTCTTAACTGCGGCACGATTGTCGCCGAAGGAACACCAGCAAAGATCAAGGCTTCGGTAGCCGGCAAGACCATTCGCTGTTCTACGCTGCTCTCTCTCGACCAGTTGCGTGCAATAGCTGGTGTGAGTAGCGTGCGCGCTCAGAAAGGCCAAGTGGAGATCCTTACTTCGCGGGCTGAGATTGTGCTCCGTGAGTTGCTGGCCCTCGATGCCACTCTGGCCGACATTGAAGTCGTTAGCACCGGATTGGAAGAGGCCTTTCTGGAAATAACCCGTCGCGAGGGCGCGGGCAATCAGAATGAAACAAAAATGGAGGAGGTCGCCCTATGAACAGCCCGGCAAACACTGCGAACATACCCTCTGCGACGCGAGACGCCACAACTTGGGAGCAGGGCAAAGTCGTGCGCACCATGAAGCAAACTTTGCGCATTTATTTCAACGAGGCCAAAGCCGAATTCCTGATGCGGTTGCGCCTGCCTGGCTATGTCATACCAACAATTCTTTTCCCACTGATGTTTTATTCACTCTTCGGATTGAGCCACAGCCAGGCGGCCCTGGCAGGAACCACAGTAGGCGCCTATCTTCTCGCCAGCTACGGCATCTTTGGTGTGATTGCAATTTCCCTCTTTGCGTTCGGCGTAGGCGTCGCCGTCGAGCGCGGCCAGGGATGGATGCAAGTCAAGCGCGCCAGCCCCATGCCCCGATTTGCTTATTTTGCCGCCAAGATTGCGATGAGCATGCTCTTTAGCCTCATCATGCTGCTGTTGTTGTTTACCTTGGGTATAGTTGCCGGCCACGCGCGCATGCCATTCACGGCTTGGGTGGGCCTGTCTGGAACCCTGCTGCTCGGTGTGCTTCCCTTCGCCGCCATGGGACTGGCTGTCGGATATTTCGCCGGCCCCAACTCTGCGGCGCCAATGTGCAACCTGATCTATCTGCCCATGTCGTTTGCTTCAGGCCTGTGGGTGCCGATCCAGTTCCTGCCCAAGGCGGTGCAGCACATCGCGCCCTTTCTGCCGCCCTACCATCTCTCTCAAATGGCGTTGGACAGAATTCGCGGCGGTTTCAGCACGAGTGATTGGGTTCATATCGCAGCGCTGAACGGGTTTACACTTTTCTTTCTTATCCTGGCGGCGATAGGCTATCGCCGGGATGAGGGAAAAACGTATGGATGATTGCGTCATTGAAGAATCAGATAATTTAGGGATTGGATAATTGATGTGACAGAATCACAGTTGCTCAAATTACAAAATGACTCAATGATCCGATGATTCAATGACTCAATTATTTTGATACGCTAAGCGGTAACGATGCGGCTGCTGCCCCAACATATTCGAGCTACGGCCGGCTGGATGCCTTACATCTGGCTGATCTTTCTATCGTATTTTATCGCTGACCCCGCTTTCCATCGTTTTTCGCTCACCAGATTGCTGATGACTATCGTGGGAATGGTCGTCTTTTTGACGCTTTATTTCTTCGGTTACTGGATTGAAGGCAAACGTAAGCTTTGGATCATCGCCGGCATCACCTTGCTGGGGATTTTATATACGCCGTGGAACTGGGGCGCCTCAGGATTTTTTATATACGCGGCCGCATTCGCAGGATTCTGCGGCGAGACCGAACTGGCGATTGCAATCTTGGTGGTGCTCGAAGCTGCCGCCAGCACGGTGATCTGGTACTTTCATCTGCCGCTGGGACTTTGGGTTTCAACTTCGATCCTCATCGCTGCGATTGGGGCCATGAATATCCAGCATGCGAAACGCATCGCGGCGCACTGCCGCCTGCTGGTGGCGCAGGAAGAAATTGAGCACCTGGCCAAGACCGCCGAGCGCGAACGCATAGCCCGCGACTTGCACGATGTTCTAGGACACACGTTGTCGGTCATCATTCTCAAATCGGAATTGGCGTCGCGGCTCGCCGACAAGGACCCAGCTCGCGCCATCCAGGAGATCCGCGAAGTCGAGCGCATCTCACGCGAGGCCCTTGCCGAGGTGCGAAGCGCTCTCAAGGGCTACCGCGCCGCGGGCCTGAACGCGGAAATCGCCCAGGCCCGCGCCACGCTGGAAACCGCCGGCATCAAGGTGCAGGCTTCGGCAGCGCTGGGTGCATCGGAGCTCGTTCCCGCCCAGGAGGGAGTTCTAGCCTTGGTGATTCGCGAGGCCGTGACCAACATCCTGCGCCACTCCCAGGCCACTGAATGCGACCTGCGCCTGACGCAGGCTGACGGTGTTTTCACGCTTGAGATTGCCGACAATGGTTGCGGCGGCAATGGAGCGGAAGGCCAGGGGATCAAGGGCATGCGCCAGCGGGTGGAGATGCTGGGCGGCAGCCTCGAGCGTAAGACCTTCCACGGCACCACACTCACCATCACTCTTCCCCGCACCGCCTTCAAGTCCAACGGAGCGCAATGAAGATTCGCGTCATCATCGCTGAAGACCAATCCATGGTGTTGGGTGCTCTGGCGGCGCTGCTTGAGAGCGAAGGCGACATTGAAGTCGTCGGCCAGGCTCGCAACGGCCTGGAGGCTCTAAAAATGGTCCGCT
>QIAW01000558.1:9907-16677 GCA_003225655.1 Acidobacteriota bacterium | reverse complement strand
CAACGATTCCATCCTTTCCCCGACCGCTCGGAGGAGCAGCGAACAAGCGGGTCTGGACCTGACCTACGCCCTGGGGGCCCACACCATCGTGGGCACAAGCGGCTCGTTCTTCACCGTCAGATACAGCGCCGCCGCCGGTGGGCTGCAACCACGGCAGATCCCGGAAAACACGACTTCTGCAAATGGGCATGCCTTTTACTTCCATCACCTGACGCGCAGGATGTGGATCGGTTTCGACTACAACGTGCAGAACCTTATTTCTGGAGGCAGCCGGTCACGATCACTCATACAGACTGTCTTCTACACCCAAACAGTGTCGCTCACGTCTAACATGAGAGTCTCTGTTTTTGCCGGCCCGCAGCGCTCCTTCACCCGCGCGGAAAAGCTCATTTTCATTGCAGGGAGCGAAACCGCATCACGATCGAGCTGGCACTGGGCTGGAGGAGCGACTTATGACTGGAGTGGGCAGCGCGCAAGCCTGATCGCAAGCCTATTTCGCAAGGTGAGTGATGGGGGAGGGGTGCTGGGGCCGGTGCAACTCTCGGGCGCGACACTGGAATTTCGCCGCCAACTGACACGGCGGTGGACGGCAGACCTGATGGCTTCCTATGACTACAACCAAGGCCTTACGGGTGCTCCTCGTACACTTTCTTATGTCTCTGCTGCTGGCGGTATGACGCGCATGCTGGGCCAGAATCTCTCTCTTGACTTTCGATATTGGCGAGTACGGCAAGTGGGCAGTGGCATTCTGGCCGCAGGCTATTCGGCCGACCATAACCGTGTCTCCACATCGTTGGCATACGACTTTAAGTTTCCGCTGGGCCGATAGGAGATCAATGTGAACTCTTACGAAGGAAAAACTTCACGGACCCTGGAAGAGTACTGGGCCATCGCTTGGCGGCGGCGCTGGTGGCTCATCCTTCCCTTGTTCCTGAGTTGGGCGTTTGTGGTGCTCGCCGGACGGTTTATCCCTCCCAAGTACCGCTCCGAAACCGTCATCATCGTCGAGCGACAGGGAGTCTCGGAGCATTTCCTGCTCCAGAACGTAGCCGTCGACGTTCAGGAGTGGTTACAGAGCATGACGCAACAGATCCTGAGTCGAACAAGGCTGCAGGGAATCATCAGCCGCTTTCATCTTTATGGGCTGGATAATAAAGGAGTGGTAGATTCCGAGGCACTGGTGGAGCGGATGCGGCAGGACATCAAGATCGATCTCGTGCAAGCACCGGGGCGGCCGGGAGAGTTATCAGCATTCAAAATCTCTTATGCAGCGCCGAGCCCAATGCTGGCACAGCAGGTAACCAACGAGTTGACTTCGTTGTTCATTGACGAAAACCTGCACAACCAGCAACGCCTCTCCGAAAATACCACCGAATTTCTCGAGAACCAGTTGGATCAGGCCCGCGGCAATCTGGCCCAGCAAGAAGAGCGCCTTCGTGATTTCAAGGCAAGATACCTGGGAGAATTGCCGGAACAGTGGCAAAGCAATGCGCAGATACTCTCCGGTCTCGAGACCCGTTTGCAGGCGGCGGAAGAATCGCTCGACGAGGCCAACCAGCAAGAACTTTATCTCGAGTCGCTGCCCCAGTCCCAGAGCTGGCGCGGTTCGAGTGAGACTCAGGAGAGCATAGCGACCCCGGCAAGCGTCAATGAGCAACTGGAACGGCTGAACGCCCAACTCGCGGATCTGAACACGCGTTATACGTCCACTCATCCGGACGTAAGGCATGTACAAGAAAAGATTGCCGCGGCAGAGAAGCTGAAACAGCAGCTCGAAGCGCAGACCCACGCTCACGGAACAGAAAAATCGACGGAGGGCGCCGGCGCCATAAATCATCCAGTTGAAGTGGGATTGCTCACGCACACGCCAATGGAAGGCCAGATTCGGGCCAACAAGCTCAAGATTACCCATCGCGAGCAGGAGGTAAGAAGGCTGGAGAAACAGATTGAACAATATCAGGGCCATCTGAACTTGACGCCTTTAAGAGAGCAGGAACTGGCTTCGATCACGCGTGACTATAACGAATCGCGTACCAATTACGAATCGCTCCTCAGCAAGAAGACGCAGTCAGAGATGGCCGCCAACCTGCAAAAGCGCCAACAAGGAGAACTATTCAGCATTATCGATCCTCCTAATCTTCCGCTGAAACCCTATTGGCCCAACCGGTTCAAATTGAGCTTGCTAGGGTTGGTGCTGGGAGTGCTATTGGCGCTCGGGAGCACGGCCTTGATGGAAACTCTCGACCCGCGCATTTATCGTGCAGAAGACCTGCGCGATCTGGTAGCTGCGCCCGTTCTGGCCGGAATCCCTGTTCTGCAAACGGCGAGCGAGCAGCAGACGCAGCATCGGCATCGCCGGCTGGAAGCGATAGCCGGTGCAACACTGATAGCGGTGATTCCGCTCATGACTTTGTTCACGTACTTCCGAGGCTGATCGATGATGAAAGACCTGGGCTTGACCCGCAATGCGGCAGCATCTCCACGAATGTTGCATGACTTGGATAGCGACTTGGCTGTGTCGAATGAACCGCCTGGAATTGAAGTCGAAGTCCCTCCCAATCCCCGCCTGGTAGCGATGATGGAAAGGGAGGGCGTAGGTGCGGAAAAGTTCCGAGTGCTGGCCGCCCGCCTGCAGTATTTCAGGAAGCAGAGGCAGCTCAAGAAGGTGGTGATCACCAGTACTATTAAAGGCGAGGGAAAAAGCGTTGTCTCCGCCAATCTGGCGGTCACCCTGGCACGACGGCAAAGAACGCTGCTCATTGACGGCGATCTGCGCCAGTCAGGTTTGAGAGAGCTGCTGACTACGCACGGTCTGCCCGGCATTACCGATTGGTGGCAAGAGACGGCAGACGTTTCCGAGTTTCTAAGGCGTGTGAACGGGTTCCCTTTATGGTACTTGCCTGCCGGCGAAGCTATGGGGCAGCCACTGGAGATTTTGCAATCGCAACGAATGTCGGAGATGCTCACCCAGGTCGCCGAATGGTTCGAATGGGTGATCATCGATTCACCCCCGCTGGCGCCAGTGGCAGATCCAAATCTTTGGGCGATGCAGGCTGACGGCACCCTACTGGTTGTCGAACAGGGAAAGACACCGAAGAAGCTGTTACGAAAGAGCCTGGAGAGCATTGAGAACTTGAAATTAATCGGGGTGGTGATGAACGGATCGCAAGATGCGGACCATCAATATTATCGGCAGTATTACAAGAGCCCTGCAAATAGCAGGGCAAGCGCCGGGCATGAACGGCGGCTTTCTTAGTCTTTCGGAGTCTCTCGATCAACCCTTGACGCCATCATCCCAAGAGATATTGGGGAAGCCACTCCAACTCTGTAGAACAAACTGCGAGAACTTATGTGTGGAATAGCAGGCATTGTGGGTGCCCAACCTGGCTACCTGGCTGATGCCGCAGACGTGCATCGGATGTGCCAGACCATTGTGCACCGCGGACCCGACGACGAGGGGATTTACGTCTCGGGTGGCGTGGGGTTGGGCATGCGGCGGCTGAGTATCATTGATTTATCCACAGGCCACCAGCCTATCCATAACGAAGACCGCAGTGTTTGGGTCGTATTCAACGGCGAAATTTATAACTTTCCGGAACTGCGTCCACAGCTCGAAGCCCGCGGCCACCGCTTTTATACCAACACCGATACGGAAGTGATTGTTCATCTCTATGAAGAACAGGGTCCCGACTGCGTCCATAGCCTGCGGGGGATGTTTGCATTTGCTCTTTGGGATCAGAAGCGCCAACGCCTGCTGTTAGCGCGCGATCGCTTTGGGAAAAAGCCGTTACACTATGCGCTCCACCGAGATCGGCTGCTGTTTGGCTCTGAGATCAAGGCTGTGCTGGCTGGCGCTCCGGAGCTGGCTGAGGTTGCTCCGCAGGGATTGCTGAACTTTTTCTACTTCGGGTATATCCCGGACCCGCTAACGGCTTTTGCTCAGATTCAGAAATTGCCCCCTGGCCATCTGCTGGAATTCGCGGGCGGCGAAATTAAGGTCCGCCAGTACTGGAATTTACCCAGCCATGGGGTCAAGCAGCCGAATTCAGAAGAAGAATGCCTGGAGGAGCTTGAGCACCGGCTCAGCGAGGCAGTGCGAGTACGTCTGATGAGCGACGTGCCTCTGGGGGCGTTGCTCAGCGGGGGGGTGGATTCTTCCACCGTGGTAGCCCTCATGGCCCGCGCAGGTTCGCGCAAAGTCAAAACATTTTCCATTGGCTTCGCTAATCAGGATTTCAACGAAGCAGATCATGCCCGCAAGGTTGCTGAACAGTTCGGCACTGAACACCATGAATTGTTCGTCGAACCTGATATCGAACAGACGGTCGATGAATTGACCCGCTTACTCGAAGAACCCTTCGGCGATTCCTCGATTGTGCCTACTTATCACGTTTGCCGCATGGCTCGACAGCACGTGACAGTCGTCCTGGCGGGAGACGGTGGTGACGAGCTCTTCGCTGGCTACGATCGGTATGAATCCTACCTTCGGCGCAGGCGAGTTAATGTTTTTCCCGGTAGGATGGGAGATTGGTATCGCAATCATGTTCATCCCCTTGTTCCTACGGGATGGCGCGGCCGCAGATTTCTATTCAATCTTGCTCTGCCTCCTCGCGACCGCTACTTGGACGGCATCTCCTTGCTGCCTGCCTGTGTTCGGGAGCGCTCGCTTTTCACGAAGGATTTTATGGCGTGGGCTGATGAGCAAACATCGCCTTACGATCGCTTCAAGCATTATCTGGTAGCAAGACCAGAATCCGACCCACTCAGTGAAGTGCTGTACCTCGATACAAAGACTTACCTGCCGGGAGACATTTTGACCAAGGTAGACCGCATGAGTATGGCGACCTCTTTGGAAGTGCGGGCCCCGCTGTTGGACCATTGCTTCGCGGAGTGGGCTTCAGGATTGTCGCCGCGCTGGATAATGCATTTTGGCCAATCAAAATACATTCTCAAAAAGTTGGCAGAACGGCTTGGGGTTCCCCGTGAAGTCCTATATCGCCGAAAACAAGGTTTTTCCATGCCGCTGGTGCACTGGTTCCGGCAGAAGCCTCAGCCGGCACTCATGGATATTCTGCTCGAAGCTAAGACGATGCAGCGAGGATATTTCAACCCACAGGAAGTGCGGCGACGGCTGCTGGAACATCGGCAGGGAATTCGGGACCGCTCCTGGGAGCTTTGGCACCTGCTGATCTTTGAGCTTTGGCACCGTAATTTTCTGGAAGCTGCTATTCAAAGAGGATCGACTACCTGCTGGCACGATTCGCTGTCGAATCAAAAGCAGGTTCAAGCAGCAGTTCTCACCCGTAATTCCAACGTAGTGCCAACCCGGCAGTACCCAAACCATGTTTGCTCGATCGAACATAGCTGTTGCCACGCGCAGCGAGTCATTCTCCCAGAGCTTGCTTGGCCAGGGGCTTGTTTCCACACGAAAGGAGCAGGTGGGGGCAGCTTTCCGTGTGCTGCATCTGGTCGATACGCTAAACGTGGGTGGCACAGAAACCCAAATGGCGCAGGCGGCTCTCCGGCTCCATGCGAAGCGCCATGATGTGACCGTAGGTTGTCTTCGTGCTGAAGGACCTCTGCTCGAAGTTTTGCAACAGGCGGGGATTTCTGTCGTTGAGTTTCGCAAAGAGAAGACCCTTCTGTCACTCAACGGCGTGCGTCAATTGCTGCGTCTGGCTGTATTTCTCCGCCGTAAAAACTTTCATGCACTGCACGCCCATGATTTATGGGCAAATTTGCTGGGAGTTCCCGCTGCCCGCCTGGCGCGTACGCCCGTCATTATTTCCAGCCGGCGCTATCTGGCAGATCTGGAATGGCACACGCCCTGGCGAAACAGGCTGATGGGATTGATCTATCGGCGATCGACTCAAGTGGTGGTGAATTCGGTTGCCGTGCGTGAAACACTCTTGGGAAGCTACGGATTGCCTCTAAAAAAAGTTCGGATTGTTTACAACGCAGTAGATATCGATCGCTTCATGGGGGTTCAGCCCGATAGAGATAGGTTGTTGCCAGGGGTGGGAATCGGCGCCAAAGTGATTGCGGTTGTGGCCAATATGTACAGCCCGGTCAAGGGCCACGCTCACCTGATTGCTGCCGCAAGCAGTGTTTGCAGCGCTCTGCCGGAGACAATTTTTCTCCTGATCGGCGATGGGCGAGAGCGGTCCAAATTGGAACAACTCGTGCGAGAAGCCGGGCTGGAAAACAATTTTTTGTTCGCCGGTCATCGCAAAGATGTTCCTGAATTGCTGGCCTGTTGCAATCTGGCGGTTCTGCCCTCCGAGGCCGAGGCCATGCCGAATGCTCTTCTGGAAGCAATGGCCTCTGGTTTGCCTGTTGTTGCCACGCGGGTTGGCGGAAATCTCGAAGTGATCGAAGATGGAGCGAATGGCCTGCTGGTTCCGCCACGCGATCCTGAAACCCTGGCTGCGGCGATTCAACGCATGCTCCAAGACTCGCCATTCGCGGCGCGACTAGCGCGAGCGGGACAAGAGCAAGTGCGAAACCGTTTTAGCTTTGATCATCTGATCGCTGAATTCGAGCGGCTTTATCAGGACCACCCTGATTGCTAGTGTGGTTTCATCCCAAACCTAATAAAAAGGAAGCATCACTTCATGAAGCGCGTTAGTGTGTTTGGCCTGGGATATGTCGGCGCCGTGACTGCGGCCTGTTTGGCGCACAAGGGGCACAGAGTCATCGGTGTGGATGTTAATCCCGGCAAGGTCGAGGTGTTGGAATCGGGCCAGGCTCCGGTGCTGGAGCCAGGGCTC
>QIAW01000558.1:0-9715 GCA_003225655.1 Acidobacteriota bacterium | reverse complement strand
GGTAGTGCTCCGCAGCACTGTGTTACCGGGAACAGCAAAATCCTTGGCCATTCCCACAATTGAATCGGCCAGCCGCAAGCGCGCAGGCGTTGATTTTGCCGTATGCGCCAATCCGGAATTTACCCGTGAAGGCTCCGCGATTCATGACTTCCTCGATCCTGCCATCACTGTTTTAGGAGCTGATGACCTCTCTCATCTTCTTCCCATCCGTGAGCTTTATCAGGGAGTCTCGGGCCGGATTTTCGAGACATCTTTGGGAGTCGCAGAGATGGTGAAGTATGTGTGCAATGCCTTCCACGCTCTGAAGGTAACTTTCGCAAATGAGATTGGCACACTTTGCCAGCAGCTCGATGTGGATGAGAAGGCGGTCACGGAAATCTTTACGTCAGATACCCGGCTTAATATTTCCACAGCTTATCTGACGCCTGGTTTTGCCTTTGGCGGGTCGTGCTTGCCCAAAGATCTGCGGGCGCTCACATATTGCGCAAAACAGCTTGATCTCAACCTGCCTTTGTTGCGGGCCATCATGCTAAGCAATGAAGCCCACCTCGAGCGAGCGGTGGAGGCGGTGCTGGCAACGAAGCGGAAGAAGATCGGGGTTCTTGGGCTCAGTTTCAAGTCCGGCACAGATGACCTGCGCGAAAGCCCCTCCGTAGAACTCATCAAGCGGCTTCTGGGTGAAGGCTGCCAGATCCAAATCTGGGACAGGGATGTCTCACTTGGAGGGTTGGTCGGCTCAAACCGTCAATTCATCGCAGAAGAAATTCCACACATTGGCAGACTACTCTCGACAGATTTGCAAGAAGTGGTAAAGGAATCGGAAGTTGTAGTAATCAGTACAAAAGCCGCGGAGCATATAGAGGCGATTCTAACTTCTCTCAGGCCCGACCAGGTCATTATTGATCTGTGTTCACACCCGCGGCGTTCTTTCGATGCTGGCGCTTCGAACAACAAAGCAGCGTCCCTCGGGGAATCCTCAACACAAGATGCGCAAGCCCACCTTGAGGCTGCAGTTTCGTAGTGCAGTGCCCCAAGGCCACAGGTTTGCTACTGGGTCTTGGTCAAATAGACATCGGTGTAGTTCGAGAGTCCGCTGTTTGAGATGTCAAAGTTGCTGTCGAAAATCACGTACTTTCCATCACGACTGATGGAGCCGCGCGGAATGGCCCAGTAGTATTCCGATGAACGCGAACGGGTATGGAACAGGCGGTACTTATTCGCTCCGTTGTTGTTATCAATGCGAACCAGTATGCCTTCCTCGGCAAAGTGAATCCAGTGTTGAGCCCACGAAGGATCGAGACGTGACGAAGACGTGGTGTCAAAACAGGAATAGGTTGGGCATCCTCCCGAGTTAAAGAAAGTAATGAAAACCCAGCCCGCACCGGCGTTGCCATCGCGGAAGCTGACCTCGGTATCAGCCCAATTGACATCCACCAGGCACTGCGCCTTGTGCGTCGCCATATTGATGGAATCAATTCCGCCATCCTGGGTTCCCGTCCAGGTCGGACAGGCGCCGGCGCCGGTGATTCCTCCGCCCGTATCGGGAATGCGGGCAACGACGCAGACTTCGTTATTGTTCAAATCTTTGCCGCAGTCGGTGTGGATGGTATTGTCAAGCATATGCCAATTCAGTGTGGTATCGGCGTTGTAGACTTCTTGTCCGGCGCCGGGGCCTGCTCCGTTGGGACTCCACGTCATCAGCATCCGGTTCGAGGGCATGATCTGGATCTTGTGCCAGCCATTGCCGCTGTCCTTCGTTCCCACCGTCATCGCCGGGCCAACTGTGTTGGTGCTGATGGTATAGAGGAACGCTTTAGTATCGCCCACCAGCCAAAGGTGGTCGCCGTCATCGGAAATATCTTCCTGATCGGGGATTTGAACGTTTGCGTAGGTGCCTCCGAAGTTATGAAGCACAGTAGAGGCCACGGTGCAACTGTGGGTAGAAGCGCAACCGGGAAGCCCCGTGATGTCCGCGCGCTGTATCGTGGCGCCATTGGTGTAGTAGAAGCGCGTAGGAACCGAGATGTCCCAAGGCGCCTGCTGAGCATTGTCCTGTGGCATGTTAGCGACCGGAACGACCACTCCGCCCGAAGTATCAACGATCTCTTTGCTGCCATCCTCAAGATTGATCATCACGTAACTGTCGTTGGCGTTGATGGGGTTGACTGTGCCGTAATTGTGGTGGGCAGCCACCCCGAGGTGATCACCGACGGCGTCGGTCAAACGCTCGACAGTACATCCATACTGAGGATCTGCATACGACGCTCCCTTCGCCGGCGGGGGGAAGGGATTGGCGCCACAAGACCCCAGACCGCAACTGTAGCTGGGGGGAGAGTGAATCAATCCGTCATCCTGCTTGCCGCAGATTGTGCCAGGAGTAGGTGTTGCTCCCGTGCCCGACAGAGAAACCGTTGTGGGAGTATTCGAAGCGTCACTGGCGAAGCTGATCTGGCCGGTTGGGCTGCCGGCAATGATGGGTGCAAATATTACGGTAAATGGCGCGCTTTGGCCTGCAGTGAGAGTGAGTGGGAACGTTAGGCCGTGCAGCGTAAAGACACTGTTGGTGACGGTCACGGAAGACACATTTACGGTTCCTCCCGTCGCGGTAATTGTTCCCGATAGAGTGCCCGTAAGCCCCAGAAGAACATTGCCAAAAACGAGAGAAGCCGGATTTGCGTTCAATTGAACCATGACACCTGTGCCCATAAGTGAAACCAGGGTCGGACTATTCGATGCGTTGCTGATGAAGGATATCTGGCCGGAGGCACTTCCGCCGGGGGACACAGGCGCAAACTTCGCGGTGTAACTCGCGCTTTGTCCTGGGGAAAGCGTCAGCGGCACGCTGATGCCAGTAACGCTGAAGCCCGCACCGGAAGTGCTGATTTGGGAAATTGTTATGTTCGCAGGATTCGCAGTGAGTTGTGCTAATGGTGCAGCCGCGCCGGTGCCGGTCAAAGGCAAGTTATTCGGAGAACCCAAAGCGGTGCTGACCAGCGAGACATTACCACTGAAGGAGCCGGTCATCAAGGGAGCGAAAATTACGGTGAACGAAGTGCTCGATTTTGCGGCCAATATGAATGGGAGAGTCAATCCGGTTACGCTGTATGCAGCACCGGCCACATTTGCCTGCGAGATGGTCACACTGGTCCGGCTGCTATTGATAATTGATACAGATTTTGCTGAAGTTGTATTTACAGCGACGCTGCCAAAAGCCAGTGAAGTCGGACTGAGAGAAAGCCGGCGAGTGCGCGACCACGGTCTCATAGCAAGAGGGGCGTTAGCAATGCTCGTGATCACAAAATCGACAGAGGAGGTGTCTGCAGCGTAAGCCCCGATTGTGTTGGTAGTTTGGGGAGAAGCATGGTAAGAGGGAAGCAATTCTCCGGAAGCACAAACGGCATACAGGCTAATGACGATAACAACAGAAAAAATAGAGTTGCGCACAACATATGTGTCGCCCAACATACTGCCTCCTGACATCAACTTGCTCCTACCTAGACCCAGCAGACATTGCGCGCCTTGCGAGGACCGATTCGATACGCCGCGCCGACGTCCTTGCCTCCCCCTTTAACAAGGTGGACGACGATTCGGGCTGTGCCTCATCCCGGAATGCGGGATGCCGAGCAACCTTGCATACTCTATTTGTGATGCAGAAACAAAACATCTGGTCTGTGGGCTCGGCAGAGTACAGGTGGGCTCACCTGTACTGCGGGACAGCTCTGGTTGTGCTATCGTTCGACCTGAATATTTGTCCTCTCGCGGCAATCCATGGTGCATCGAGCTGCTCGAAAACATGATTTGAAGGTGTGCCTATTATCATGGCATCCGCTCGTGCTTGAGGAATTCCAGCGATTGCTCGCCAAGCCGGGCCTTCATCTCAGAACCTGCCAGTTAGCTCCCGTTGCCACAAGAGAACAAGAACCAGAACACCTACCGCGGGCGAATGTTTATGTGATCGACGCGCACGCCCCACGTCCTGCGGTGGAAGCGCTGGTGGCTGCGATTCAGAGCCGTTACCCGGAATCTTACTTGCTGTTGGTGGTGGAAAAGTATGACGAAAATAATGCATTTGCTCTTTTAGCGCTTGGAGTCAAAGGCTTGGTACGTTACACCGAGGCCCGCCAGCAGTTACCAGGCGCGCTACAGGCGGTTGCGACGGGCGGCTTCTGGGTGCCGCGTGGGCTGCTTTCTCATTTTGTGGATTCGATATTGCACACGGGACACAGGACACAGGGCTCAAGCTGGTCGGCGCAGTTGAGCACGCGCGAAACCCAAGTGCTTGATCGGCTGCTGGAGAATTTATCGAACAAGGAAATCGCGGCCAAACTCAATATCTCGGAGCGTACGGTGAAGTTTCACGTTTCTAATGTCCTGACGAAATTCGGGGTTGGCCGCCGCGCTGATCTCATCCTGCTCCGCTATCAGCAACAACGCAACTAAATTGTCTACCTGCATCTTTGCATCTCGGCCATGCCTCTAACGAAAGTACAAGAAAGAAATAACTGCGCCATAGACGGTCCATTGTTCGTTACGGGCAAAGCCGAGAGCTCCGCAGATAGCCTGAGCGAAAAGCGCAGGCAGGCAAAGATTCTGCAGATCGGCAATTATCCGCCTCCGGTTTGCGGCTGGGCCATACAAACGAAGTTGCTCGTCGAAGAAATTCGCCGCCGAGGAAATGTGTGCGACGTGCTCAATCTTAATGAGAGTCATACCAGGAAGAGCAGCGAGTACGTGGATGTTCAGAATGGGTTTGACTACTTGTGCAAGTTGATCCGATTTGCCGCCCAGGGCTATCAGTTTCAAATGCATGTCAACGGCCAATCAAGAACCGGCTATCTGCTGGCCTTAACCGCGGCGCTGGTAGGCCGTATTGCTGGCCACCCGATTGCGCTAAGTTGGCGCGGAGGGTTGCGGCAGAGATACTTTCCTCGCAAAGAGCCCTGGTTGCGGCTCGCCTATCGCTGGCTCTTTCAATTAGCGGGACAAATTTCATGCAATAACCTGGCAGTCAAGCAAGAGATTGAACGTTACGGCATCAAGGGGGATCGTGTAGCAGCGATTCCTGGTTTTTCTACCCAACATCTGGATTTTCAGCAGACACCGCTCATCCAAGATGCTGAAATCTTCCTGAAAACTCATCACCCTGTATTTTTCTGCTACGTTTCTTTTCGTCCCGAGTATCAGCTTCCCATGTTGCGGCAAGCCATGTGGCAATTCCGGAAAACCTATCCACGCGCAGGGTTTATCTGGCTGGGCTTCCCCTCAAGAGAATTGCCGTCAGTGCGGGAGTTCGCGGCCAGTTGGCCCGTGGATGAACGCGAGGGCCTCTTGCTGCTGGGGAACCTGATGCATGATGAATTCCTGACGCTGCTGACGCGAAGTTTCGCCTACATCCGAACTCCTGCGTGTGATGGTGTCTCTGCTTCCGTACTCGAATCGCTCGCTCTTGGCGTGCCGGTTATCGCCAGTGAGAACGGCCATCGGCCACCCAATGTCGTGACTTACCGCGACGGCAATGCCGAGGGCCTGTGCCGGCAACTTGTTGGTCTGACGCAGCACTACAAAGAGATCAAAAAACAGACGCAGTTCCAGAATGCCGATGACAATATTGCACGGACCGTGGATTGGTTGCTTGCCGAACCTGGCGAGCAAGGGGCGAAGACGGGAAGGAGTCTGGTCCATGCTGGTTAAGAACCACTGGCTGGATCGTTGCAGGCGGGCAGTGCGGATGGATTGGGAAGAATTGCGTATGCGCACGAGACAGGAAATTGCAAAACGCTCTGACTTCCTGCTGGGCCGAATGGGCGTTCGGTTCATGAAGAACGGCGGTGCTCCCTGGTCGCAAGGATGCGGCCGCTTCTTTTTCTGGTCTGAAGAGGTGCCGCAGATTGTCGACTGGCTTCGTGAGCGTCGACCGGAGATGGTTGAGGAAATTGTCGAACACGCCGAGCAGATTTGCCGGCACCGCTTCGACCTTCTCGGGTACGAAGGGGTGGACTACGGCGCGGAAATCGATTGGCATCTGGATGCCGTGCATGGCAAGCAAGTGCCCCTCTCCGCATGGTTCCGGGTGCGCTATCTCGACTTTGATCAGGTGGGGGACTCGAAGATCATCTGGGAGCTCAATCGCCACCAGCATCTTGTCACTCTCGCGAAGGCTTATCGTCTGACGGTCGAACCTCGGTATGCACAAGAGCTGTTCCGGCAGTGGTATCACTGGCAGCAGCAGAACCCGTACGGAAGGGGAATCAACTGGGCCAGCAGTCTGGAGGTTGCCTTTCGAAGCCTCTCCTGGCTATGGATCTGGCGCCTGCTGCAGGGTTGCGCAGAGGTTCCGGAACGATTTCCTTCTGATCTTTGGCGGGCGCTCATGCTGAATGCGCGCCACATCGAGCGGTTTCTTTCCACATATTTTTCCCCGAATACGCATCTGTTAGGCGAAGGAGTAGGGCTATTTTTTATAGGCACCTTGTGTCCTGGATCTCTATTGGCGCAACGTTGGCAAAAACGGGGCTGGCAAATTGTTTTGGCTGAGGCACTGCGCCAGGTGCAGCCGGATGGCATGCATTTTGAACAATCCATTTATTACCATGTCTACGCCCTTGACTTCTTCCTTCACGCGCGGATTCTCGCCGAACGAAATCAGATTCCAGTCCCCGTAACCTTGAACCGGACCATTGAAAAAATGTTGAATGTCATCTGCAGTCTACATGCGGCGGGTCCGCTTCCCTGTCTCGGAGATGATGACGGCGGGCGGGTCTTCGATCCGCGGCGTAACCGCGTGCAACACCTCGTTGATCCGCTTGCCACCGGAGCTGTGCTGTTTGACCGCGCGGATTTCAAGGCGGCCGCTGGGGATATTCGCGAAGAAACCCTCTGGTTGCTGGGTATTGAAGGTGCAAAACAATTCGAAAAACTGTTTCCCGCGCAGCGGGCAGCGAGTTCGTTTGCCCTGAAGTCCAGTGGAATCCATGTAATGTCTACTTTGAAACCGCTGATACAGCAACTGGTGATTGATGCCGGTCCGCAAGCGCTGGGCCGCGCGGGCCACAGCCACGCAGACGGTATGAGCCTGCAACTATCGGTGAACAGGCAACCGGTGCTCATTGATCCGGGAACATTCGTATATGTGGGCTCTGGTACGGAGCGAGACCGGTTCCGCGCAACCGGCAGTCACAATACGGTACAAGTTGATGGCGTGAGCCAGGCCGAACCTGCCGGACCATTCGGATGGCAGAGCTTGCCCAATGTCAGCGTCAACCGATGGGCGTGCAGAGACAGCTTTGATTTCTTCAGTGGTTCGCACGATGGCTACAATCGGCATTCAGTCCAGCATAGACGCCAGGTTTTCTTTTTGAAGCCGCATTTCTGGTTTATTCGCGACGTTCTCGAAGGCGATGGGCAGCATCAACTCGACCTTTCCTGGCACTTTGCGCCAGGCACTCTCTCTACGATTCCCGGAGGCGTCATGTTCTACGGCGCCAAAAAGACAGCTCTCACCTTGTTATTCACGGCGAGCCATGCGTGCTCACAAGAAATATCTCAAGGTTGGTACTCGCCCGTCTACGGGAAAAAAGAGCGGTCACCAGTTCTTCGAATCAGCGCCCAGGCCCAGTTGCCGGCGGAATTTGTAACCCTCCTGGTGCCTGTTTCGCAGGCCAGCACACATGTGGGCCTGCTCCAGCCGTTTAAGGAAAAACACAGTGGCGTTCCCGTTCGCTCCTATCAGTATTCCATCGCCGGATCATCGGACTATCTGTTTTTTGCCGACCAGGTTGGGATGTGGCAATACGGATCCTGGAGCAGCGATGCGCGATTCCTGTTTGGCTCCACCAGTTCGGGGAAAAACCTAAACCGCTTCGTTATTTGTGATGGAAGTTACCTGGAGGTTGGCGGCCGGCGGATTTTTTCCGCTAAGACGGCCGTAGTACGCGATGAATGGCTCTTCGACACTCGCGTATCCGGCCTTGATACAAACGAAACTGCGGCACCACCAAGGCTTTCCCATACTGGAACAGGCCCCAAATGGGCTTACGACACAGCTATTCGCACAAAGGTTCTCTAGCCGCTTCGAATGCGGGTGAGTTAACGCACGCCCGACCTGCTATGCCATCCACAAAATATTTTCGAACCTCTCTTCTGGGCCTCCGAAATTTGGTCGTCGGAGGCAATGTCAGGGCCCTCGGGCTGCTCTCGAAGCCAAGGGACATGGTGTACTACGCCAGCGAAACTCTGTTTTTGTACAAGACACTTGCAGAAAGAAGAAGGCTGCCAGAGAAGAACATATGGGAGGTGCTGCCTTCAAATAGCGCAATCCCGGTGGTTCTGGCGGGAATCTCCGAAGATTCCTGGTTTGGTCCAGTTGCCTCGTACACCGCTGATATTGTCAGCTTGTGTCTTCTTTGCCGGCGCCTCAATCCAAAGGCGATTTTCGAGATTGGGACGCTGCGGGGATACACGACCTATCATTTGGGACTCAACTCTGCCGCCGATGCAAAGATCTACACTCTTGATCTTCCTCATGACCAGATGAATCCCAAGCTGCAGACAACTTTGGTCGATGACTGGCATATTCAAGCCTCGCATCGCGATCGAAAGTACATTTTTGACGGCACACCTGAAGCGAGTAAGATTACCCCGCTGTTCGGTGACAGTGCATCGTTCGATTTTTCTCCATATTGCGGCAAAATCGATCTGTTCTTCATTGATGGCGCCCATTCCTATGAATATGTCCGCTCCGACACCTTGAACGCGATCCAGTGCTGCCATGAGGGAAGCGTCATTGCCTGGCATGATTTCGGCAGAACCGGTGTCAATGGCGTCTCGCGCTGGCTTGTCGAATTTTCCAAGAACCACAAGATTTACACCATTCCCGGCGGCTCTCTCGCATTCATGGTCGTGTAGCACTTCCGGGCGCTGCCCTGAAGAATCGAATTCAAACAGAGAAAAAATAGACAATGTGCGGCATCTGTGGAGTGCTTGATCTAAACGGCCGGCGGTTTCCCGAACAGAACCTGAAGGCGATGACGAACGTCCTTCGGCATCGTGGGCCTGACGACGAAGGCAGCTTGACGCTTGGCCCGGTCGCGCTGGGGTTCCGGCGGTTGAGTATTGTTGATGTAGCCGGGGGACACCAACCCATGAGCAACGAAGATGGGACTGTGTGGATTGTCTTCAACGGTGAAATCTATAACGACCCTGAACTTCGTCCGATCCTGGAAAAGCGCGGCCACCGCTACGCCTCGCATAGCGACACGGAAACCATTGTGCACCTGTACGAGGAATATGGGGACGATTGTGTTCACCACCTGCGCGGAATGTTTGCCTTCGCAATTTGGGATACGCGCCGCAAAAGACTGTTCTGTGCCCGGGACCGCCTGGGAATCAAACCGTTTTATTACATGATGGCGGACCGCCGTTTTGCCTTTGCCTCCGAGATTAAGGCGCTCTTAGAGCTTCCGAACTTCAAGCCCGATCTCAATCGGCTTGCTCTTCCAGAGTTTCTTGCTTTTGGATATCTCTCTTCAGAAGAAACACTGTTGTCAGGCGTTCGCAAGTTGCTGCCTGGACACCGTCTGGTCATCGATCTGGAGCGACGCGATACTGAACCCCAGATTGCGCAATATTGGGATCTGGATATATCGCCACCGGAATGCCCGCTCAGCGAAGGTGAATATGTTGCCCAGTTCCGCGATCTGTTCACTGAGGCAGTTCG
>QIAW01000084.1 GCA_003225655.1 Acidobacteriota bacterium | reverse complement strand
GAAGCGTCTGGTGGCGCAAGAAGTTGGCAGGACGGTCGTCCGTCTGGTCAAAGAGAACGTCGTTCCCAGCGACATCATCACGCGGGAAGCGATGGAAAACGCCATTGCCAGCGTGGCCGCGAGCGCGGGCTCAACCAATGCCGTGCTGCATCTGCTGGCTATCGCGCACGAGTTGGGATTGAAGCTGGAAATCAACGACTTTGACGGCATCAGCCGCCGCGTTCCTCTCATCGCCGATCTCAAACCCGGGGGACGATTTGTCGCCACCGACCTGTACCAAGCCGGTGGAACGCGACTGGTTGCGCAGCGGCTGCTTCAAGCTGGAATTCTAAAAGGGAACTGCAAGACGGTTACCGGCAAAACTATTGCACAAGAGGCAAAAGAAGCGAAAGAAGACAAAGGACAAGAGGTTGTACTTCCGCTTTCGAAGCCGCTCAGCGAATCGGGCGGCCTGGTGATTTTGAAGGGAAACCTGGCGCCGGAGGGATGCGTGGTCAAGCTGAGTGGACATACGCGCCATCAGCATCGCGGTCCAGCCCGCGTCTTTGAGTGCGAGGAAGATGCCTTCGCCGCAGTACAGGCCAACACGATACGTCCGGGTGATGTACTGGTGATTCGCAACGAAGGCCCGCGTGGCGGGCCGGGAATGCGAGAGATGCTGGCGGTCACCGCGGCCCTCGCCGGCGCGGGCCTTGGCGAATCTGTAGCCTTGCTCACCGACGGACGTTTCTCAGGAGCGACCCGCGGCCTGATGGCTGGACACGTTGCGCCGGAAGCTGCCTGTCGAGGTCCCATCGCCGCGGTGCGTGACGGCGACGTGGTTGTATTCGATGTTGATAAGCGGCAACTCTCGGTCGAAATTTCAGAATCAGAATTCGAGAACCGGCTGCGAGACTGGCAGCAGCCGCGGCCTCGCTTTGCCAGGGGGGTTTTCGCCAAGTATGCCAGCCGGGTTTCTTCCGCTTCAGTTGGAGCAGTAACAGGATAAGGATGGTATGAGCACAACGACAGCGACGCAATCGCAGACACCATCTCCCGCTGAGAATAAGATGACCGGGGCGCAGATTCTGTGGGCCTCTCTGGAGCGGGAGGGTGTGCAAACCGTCTTCGGATATCCCGGAGGCGCGATTCTGCCGGTCTATGACGCGCTCAAACATTCTGCGATCCGGCACATCCTGGTGCGGCACGAGCAAGGCGCCACGCACATGGCAGATGGGTTTGCCCGCGCCAGAGGCAAGGTAGGTGTGGCCATGGCGACCTCAGGGCCGGGTGCGACCAACATGGTCACAGGCATTGCCACCGCCATGCTCGATTCTTCGCCTATCGTTTGCATCACCGGACAGGTGGGAAGTAAGTTCATCGGCAGCGATGCATTTCAAGAAGTCGATATCACCGGCATCACCTTGCCCATCACCAAGCACAACTATCTGGTGACCCGGGCGGAAGATATTGCGCGTACGGTGCGCGAGGCATTTTACATCGCGCAATCGGGGCGTCCGGGACCGGTTTTGATTGACATCACCAAGGATGCCCAGCAGAGTTCCTGTGTTTTTGACTGGGAGGGTGCGGCGCCGCAGCTTCCTGGCTATCGTCCCGATCTTTCTCCGAGTGTGGGCGACTACGACAAGGCGATTGAATTGATCCGCGCCGCAAAGCGCCCCATTATCCTTGCCGGACACGGCATTATCCTTTCCGGTGCGACGCAGGAGGTTTGCCAACTCATCGAGCATCTCGATATTCCGGCTGCTGTCACGCTGCTGGGACTGGGCGGGATTCCGGCTTCGCATCCGCTGAACCTGGGCATGATGGGAATGCATGGTGAGGCCTGGGTGAATACGGCAATTCAGGAAGCCGACCTGCTGATTGCCTTGGGCATGCGTTTCGACGACCGTGTGACCGGCAACCTGAATACCTACGCCAAAAACGCGAAGAAGATCCATGTGGAGATCGACCCCGCCGAGATCAACAAGAACGTAAAAGTTGATGTCGCGCTGGTGGGCGATCTGCGCGAGGTGCTACGCGAGCTGCAGCCCATGCTGGAGTCAACCCCGAAGCATCCGGAGTGGGTGCAATACATCAACCAGCTCAAAGGCGATTCGGCGGTTCGCGACATCCAAAACCTTCCCGATAGTGGGCACCTCTATGCCGCGCACGTAATCAATGATCTGTGGCGCGAGACTGGCGGCAACGCCATCGTGGTCACCGACGTGGGGCAACACCAGATGTGGGAGGCGCAATACTACCGCCACAATACTCCGCGCTCGCTCATTACCTCAGGCGGATTGGGCACCATGGGTTTTGCTCTGCCCGCAGCGATCGGCGCAAAAGTTGCCCGCCCGGATGCGGAGGTTTGGGTCGTTGTAGGCGATGGCGGCTTCCAGATGACCATGCCAGAGCTGGCCACGATTTTTCAGGAAAAAATCAAAATTCATGTGGCCATCATCAACAACGGCTATCTCGGAATGGTGCGCCAGTGGCAAGAGTTCTTTTATGCCCGCAATTATGCGGCTTCGCCTCTGGTCAATCCTGATTTTGCTAAGCTGGCCGAGGCCTTCGGAATTCGCGCAACCTCGGTCAAGCAGCGCTCTGAGGTCATTCCCGCCATTCGCGAGGCGCGGGAGCACGACGGCCCGATGCTGATTAATTTCCAGGTCGACCAGGAAGACACCGTCTATCCCATGGTGCCGGCGGGGGCCGATCTGAAAGACATGATTCGCCGTCCCAACCTCGTGGTTGATACCGAGATCGAATGGTAAGAGCGGTGCATAGGAAAGAACTGTCATGCTGAACACATTCGTTGTCTACGTCGAAGATAAGCCGGGCGTCCTGGCGCGGGTAGCTATTTTGTTCCGCCGGCGTGCGTTCAATATTGAGACTCTGACAGTAGGGCGCACCGAGGCGCCGGGCATATCGCGTATGACCATTGTCGTGGATACCGATGAGCACGGAGCGCGGCGCATTGAAGGATATGGCTTTAATCAAGCTCGCGGTCAGCCCGGAGAGTGAGGCACGCGTGCGCGAGACTGCGGGCAAGCATGGTACTAATGTTGTGGAAAACGGCACGGACTCCGTGATCCTCGAATTCACTGGAACAAAAGAAAACATCGACAGCTTCGTAGAAATTGTGCGGCCCTAACGCATTCTGGAGATGGTATGTACAGGGCACGTGGCCATGGCTGGGTGCACGCCACCGGCGTCTGAGAGCGAGATGCCTTCTTTCAAGGACCCGGCCAAGAGCACCGATCAAGGTATTTCCCGTTCGATTTAAGCAAAATTTATCTGTGGAGAGATAAGAGATTATGGCGAAAGTTTATCTGGAACAACACGCAGACCTGGGATTGATCAAGCAGAAAAAGGTTGCAATCATCGGCTATGGCTCGCAAGGCCACGCTCACGCGCAGAACTTGCGAGACAGCGGCGTTACCGTTCAGGTAGGACTGCCTGCCGGAAGCGCATCACGCGCCCGTGCGCAGGCCGATGGATTCACCATTCAGACGCCCGCCGAAGCAGCCGCGTGGGCCGATGTCATCATGGTGCTGGTTCCCGACACCAAAACATCCGCGCTCTATAAGCACGACATCGAACCGCATCTTACACCCGGCAAAATGCTGATGTTTGCCCACGGATTCAATATCCACTACGGCACAGTCACACCGTCGCCCAAGGTGGATGTGAGCATGGTGGCGCCCAAGTCTCCAGGACACCGCGTGCGCGAGCTTTATGTTGAAGGCAGCGGAACGCCGGCGCTCTTTGCTGTCCACCAGGATGCGAGCGGAAAGGCCCGCGACCTGACTTTGTCATATGCCAAGGCGCTGGGATGCGCCCGCGCAGGGGTGTTGGAAACTACCTTCGCGGAAGAAACCGAGACCGATCTCTTTGGCGAGCAAGCCGTGCTCTGTGGCGGAGTCAGCCACCTGATCCGCGCGGGATTTGAGACGCTGGTCGAGGCCGGATACCAGCCCGAGCTTGCCTACTTCGAGTGCATGCACGAGCTCAAACTGATCGTTGACCTGATGTACCGCGGCGGTCTCAGCTACATGCGTTATTCCGTAAGCGACACCGCCGAGTACGGCGACTATACTGCCGGTCCGCGCGTGATAACGGAGCAGACCCGGCAGGTCATGAAGCAACTGTTGAAAGAGATCCAGAACGGCAGCTTCGCCAAGAAGTGGATCGCGGAAAACGAAGCTGGGGGTAAATGGTTTTACGAGAAGCGCGAACAGGAACAAGACCAACAGATTGAACGCGTTGGCGAAGACCTGCGGGCCATGATGTCTTTCCTGAACCCGGTCAAGGTGAAGAAAGGGAAGTTGCTGAACACAGTTTCAGTTTAGGCAGTTTGCAGGCGACGTGTTAGCATGATGGAAATTGAGTATGGATTTCGATCAGCTTAATACGTTTGTGGAAGTCGCCAAGCTGGGCAGTTTTTCGCGCGCGGCCGAGAAAGTATTGCGTTCTCAGCCCGCGGTGAGTGCCCAGATCCGTCAATTGGAGCAGGAGTACGGGCACAGGCTCTTTGACCGGACGGCAAAATCCGTCCGGCTTACACCGGCCGGCGAGGTCATTCTGGAGTATGCCCGCCAATTGCTGGCGCTCCGCGGCAACTCCTTGCGTGCAGTCGCAGAGCGCAATGGCGTTCCCGTGGGCACGCTTTCTATCGGCGCCAATGAGGGAACCTTCCTCTACGTGCTGCCCAAGGTGTTTGCCAAGTACCACAAGATGTTTCCTAAAATCAGGATCAGCGTCTACCGGAATTTCACCCATAAAGTCATAGAGAAAGTGGAAGATGGGGCGCTTGATCTGGGCATTGTGACCCTTCCCGTAAAATCACCCAGTCTCACCGTTGTTCCTCTTTTTAAGGACCGGGTCCTGCTGATGGTTGGGTCGGGCAGCCCGCTTTTTAATAAGCGTTCGGTCACGATGGAAGAGCTGGCACAACAGCCCCTTATCATTCCTAAAACGGGATCAACCAGAAAGCTGATCGAGAAGAACCTTCGTCCCTACCGGGAAAACCTCAATATCACCATGGAACTCACCAGCCTGACGATGATCAAGCGCTTCGTGGCCGCGGGCTTTGGGGTTTCACTGATCAGCTCGACCTTCGCCCGAGAGAATGTGCGGCGAGGAGACGTCAAACTCCTGAAAATTGAGGGTTTGGAGATATCGCGCGAGCTAGGCTTGATTTTCCAGAAACACCGCAGCCTGCCTCGTGTGGCTTCTATGTTTGCCGAACTCGCCCGTAAGGAACTGGCGCCGCCGAAGGTCGTCGCCGAGGCCTAGGACCTGCGGCTTTACGCCACAACGATGCCACTAGCCAATCGCCATAACCTGGCACTATGATGGAGTGCTCTTCAAGAGCGGACGCAGGTCAATTCATTTGACATACGCCCATACTGAACATCGAGGTCCATAAACCCATGAACCGACGCGAAATGTGTTCTCTTTTGCCAGCGGCCCTGGCCCTGAACGCGCTGGCCGTAAACGCGTTTGCTGCAGAGGGTTCTTCAATGCCCTCTGTTGCGTTTCGCCAGATTGTAAAGGGCAAGCTGGCGACAGGGGAGGAAGTTGAAATGCACGAAACTATGCTTGACCCTGGCGGTGCGCCGCATCCACCTCATCATCATCCCCATAGCGAGTTCTGGCTGATTCGGGAAGGCACCGTCGAGATTACGATCAGCGGCAAGCCTCACGTCATAGGCGCCGGTTCAGCGGCCTACGTCGCCTCCAATGAGGAGCACGGAATCAAGAATGCTGGTTCTACTCCGGCAATTTATTTTGTGGTGGCCGTGGGTCCTGGGGCATTCACGCATATTTCTCCGCAAGACGAAAATAAGAAATCGAACCCTGTTTAGACAATTCAGTTCTTCCGAACTGAAAAGCATAGCCCGGTCCAGGAAGAACTCCTGGCACTAAGCTGATTTCAATGTTGGTGTACCCCTGCTCTTTCGGGCGCTCCGCTTCGCTGCGCGCCAGCCTGCGGCAGCGAGGAATTGGTTCTCATTCAAACCTTTTCGGCACGACTGAAGTCGTGCCCTGACACGTGATCTCGCCAAAAAGGTACAGCCACGCTGGAAATGCTCTAATCAACGTATCTGCGGGCGGAAGAAAGCTGACATATTTCACCGCAGCCCTACAGTGCCCTTGCACGCGTCAATAAGCTTGGCGGAGTCATATCCGATTCCGTCCTTGAAGACGATCTCGACCTTCTCGACGTCTGGAATTTTCGTCGCGGGGTCGCCATGAATCACTACCAAGTCGGCGGATTTCCCGGCGGCGATGGTGCCGGTGCTGTCATTGCGGCCGAGAAACTTGGCTCCGTTCTCGGTGGCGATATGGATGGCCTCCGCCGGTGTGAAACCCGCATCCACTAGAAGTTCCAACTCCAGCCAGTCGCCGAAGCCGGGCAAAGTCCCGCCGTTGCCGGTGGGATCAGGGCCGGCCAGCAGAAGCCCTCCTGCTTTGACGAAGGCGTACTCAAATTCCATCTCTTTCTTGATCAGCCCGGTTGTACGCGTGTTTGCCTCGGGCGTAATGCGGGCGCGCGCGGTGAGGAAGCTCTGGCGTTGCGTCACGCTCATCGCCTCGAGAGCGCGCGGATTGGGAGGTATGTTCACTGTGGATGCAGCAAACACCGGGAGCGTGGATGTGACCGCCACGTGGTGCGCGACGAGGTTCTGGATGAGCTCTTGCACTTCGGGGCCGGTGATATCCAGCTTGGCCCAGGCGGACCCAGTTGAGGCCGCAGGGCATTGGTCGGGTTTCTTGTCGGCAAGGAATTCGGTCTCCGTGAACACTGGCCCATGCTCCAAGTCATCAATGCCCGCCGCAATGGCCTCGGGCCACGTGACTGAGCACAGATGACCGGTAAGTTTGAAGCCGTGCTTGTGCGCCTCCTGAATGGCGGCCGCCAGCTCGTCACGCGTGATGTACATGTACGCCTTGAATGAGGTGGCGCCCTCTTGCGTCCAGAAGTCCACCATGCGCCTGGCGTCGTCAGGATCCTTGAGTTGATGCATCTGCCCGAAAATCGACCCTGGGCCCTCCAGATAGGGCGCGCTGGCATCAACATGCGGTCCGGGCATCTGCCCGGCATCGATCCTGCGCTTTACCTCGAGATCGGTGAAGCCTTCAACGTTACCAGTTGTCCGCAGTGTGGTGACCCCGGCCGCCAGGTAAAGCCGAGGCGCGGTGTAGGGAATCTCGGTGACGAGAAAGCCCGGCTGCAGAATCTTGCCATCGTCGTCACGATTGAGAAAAGCGGAGTCGTAGAAATGGTTATGCATGCCGACCAATCCGGGGATTACAGTGTAGCCGTGAAGGTCAAGAATTTTGGCATCGCGCGGAGCTTGCGTGGAAGCTGCTGGGCCGACCGACTGTATCTTGCCTCCGGCAATAATGATGGTCTGATCGTCCTGCGTGGGCGCGCCGGTGCCGTCAATCAGTTTCACATGGGTAAGTGCGATGGTGGCTGCGTTCACCGAAATGTATTTCTGCACTTCCGGTGAGAAGGTGCTTTGTGCGAAGCAGCTAGCAGCAAGAACAATGGAGAGCAGAGCATGTTTCATCCGTCACCTCAAGAAGGCAAGTAGGATAACGCAAGCACAGCCGCTTGGCGATAAGACTCGATGCAGCCAGAGCACTTCCGCATAAGGAACTGTTGCAGGCTACAGGACCATTGCGGCGCGCCGGGGGAAAGCGGGTTTTTCAATAATGACTTTTTTGGGTTTCGGAGGAACTAGTCTATTTCCCGGAACCCCGCATTCGCTGTCGATATTCCATAGGTACATGACCGCGTAAGCTCGCCAAGGCCGCCATGCTTCAGCGCGGCGCTCAAGCTCACGAGGATTCCCTAATGCCAGGGCGCGCAGAAGACCGAGATCACCGGATGGAAACGCATCGGGTTCCCCGAGCGCTCGCATCGCTACATATTGTGCTGTCCATTCTCCGATACCGGGAATTTCACACAGCCGAGTCAGGAAAGTCTTGGGTTCCACGACTCCCTCAAATCTGATCTGCCCATCGCAAACCGCACGCGCAAGAGCACAAATGGTCTCGGCGCGCGCCCTGGGCAGGCCTATGCTGCCAAGTTCAGCATCGGCAAGGACTTCAGGTCGAGGAAACAGGTGGGTGAGGTTTCCTGCGGCAGAAAACGGCTGCCCGAACGCTCTTACCATGCGGCCGGCAAGAGCGGTCGCGCCTTTGACGGTGATCTGCTGCCCGAGAATTGCCCGCGTGGTAAGTTCAAAGCCATCCCAGCAACCCGGGACTCGCAGGCCCGGATTAGATTCAACCCTCCTGGCCAACATTGGGTCAGCTCGTAAAGATTCGGCGATTCGCTCGATAATCAGGTAGAGCGCGCATGGATCGGCAAACTGAATACGAACCATGAGCGCGTCATTGCTCGCATCGCCCGAGAGCTCAAAATAACCGCCAGAACCATTCAGAAAGATTGAACGCCGATAGCTGCCGGCTTCAACCACTTCGACGCCCGGGGTAGCACGCGGCGCCAGAAATGCCAGCACATCCTTCCAGTTATAAGGTGGACGGAAACGAAGACGAAACAAGTACTGGTTCTCCCGCTGCAGGGGCGCCTGCCGCGTCAAGTGCCGAATCTGGGT
>QIAW01000087.1 GCA_003225655.1 Acidobacteriota bacterium | reverse complement strand
CTTTTTCCTGTGATTGGAAGAACCAAAGGGTCGCGGTAAATTATCGCGAGAGTTCCGCGGGCCAGGGCGACCTGGTGTCTTTGGAGATTCAATAGCGGGAGATTCAATAGTGGAAAATTCAACCGCCGAAACACAATCCACCCAGATGCAGTAAACTGCGGTATTGCGCTATGACTTCCCCCTCAGAGACTTTAAGCACCCGTTCCTGGCTGGAAATCGGGGATTACCAGTATCCTGCCGGCTGGAGCGCTTCGCATCCGGGCGAGCGCTCGCTCGGATACTGCCGCGAGCTTGAGGCCGGGCGCATCTTGTTTTTTCCCGAAGTACCGTTTGATTTGCCGGCCGATGACCGCGCCTTTCTCATCTCGCAAAAGCAGACCGGCTCGCGCTTTCACAAAAATATCTCGTACCGTCCCCAGCATGACCTCTTGCGTGGCGCCTCCGCTGATAATCCCGCCGATCAGGAGCGCCTGCATCGCATCATGGGGGAGTACTCCCGGCAGATAACAAATTTCATAACGTCGTTTCTCGCGCCCTATGCGGGCAAGCTGGATCTCGACTTCGCCAGCTTCCGTCCGCTGGAAGAGCAGGGACGCGACCTGCCGCGGCACAAACGCAATGACCTGCTGCACGTCGATGCCTTCCCTACCCGCCCCACGCGTGGTGGACGCATCCTGCGTGTCTTTAACTTTCATGAGCTTGCTCCGCGCTTCGCCAGCGATGCCGGCTGAGCTACTACGCCGCCCAGGCGCGCTCGCCCCTGTTTCGCCTGCGCCGTGGCGCGGCCCGTGCCTTTGCCAGCCTGGGACTGCCGCTGGCCGACCGCTCCGCCTACGATCTATTCATGCTGCATTTCCACGATTGGCTGAAAGAGAACGAACCTTACCAGAAGGAAGAGCACACGCGCTCGGAGTTCCCCTCGGGCTGCACCTGGATGGTTTACACCGACGGAGTTCCCCATGCCGCCCTGAGCGGGCAGTATGCCCTGGAGCATACCTACATCGTGCCGCGTGCGGCCCTGGTCGCGCCTGAGCTGGCGCCGATTGATGTGCTGGAAAAGCTGAGCGGGACGGCATTATCATAAAACTCTGGCGCTCTAACAATTTTCATGAAAACCAAGCCTTCGCGCTGTGCCTTGGCGTTCTTCTGCCTTGCTTTGATGCTCGTGGCTGCCTGCAACCGAAAACAACAGGAGCCCGCGCCTGATCATCCTCGACTTACCTCTGCGGTGATTTTGCGCGACATCACCTTTCACAGCGCTTCGCTGAAGCGCGACATGCAGTACCGCGTGATTCTTCCGGTGAGCCTCGCTCCAGGGAAAAAGCTACCCGTGATTTACCTGCTTCATGGCGGTGGAGGTGGATTTCATGATTGGTCGAATTACTCTGATGTTGCGCATTACGCCGAGGAGAACTTTCTTCTGGTGATGCCGGAGGGCAATTCGTCTTATTACACCAACTCGACCGAGCGGCCCGACGACCGCTACGAAGACTACATCGTCAACGATCTCATCGCCGACGTCGAAAACAGGTTTCCTGTGGTTTCAGGCCGCAGCAACCGAGCCATTGTGGGCGTTTCCATGGGAGGCTTTGGGGCAGTCAAAATCGTTCTGCGCCATCCTGAGCTGTATGCCTTCGCCGCCGGCATCAGCCCCGCTCTGGATGTCCCCAGCCGGCCGTTTTCCATCAAGCGAATTCAACAATGGCGCTTTCACAGCTCCATCTTTGGACCGTGGGGAAGCCAGGCGCGCCGCGATAATGACCCTTTTGTGCTCGCCCGCTCCGCCGACCCGGCCAAGATGCCGTACCTGTTTCTCACCTGCGGAGAACAGGAAGGCTTGCTGCCAACGAATCGTGCCTTCGCCGCGCTGCTTGAAAAGCGCCACTTTCAATACGAGTTTCATACCACTCACGGCGGGCATGACTGGAACCAGTGGAACGGGTGGCTGCCTGATTTGTTTCAAAGCCTTTCCAAACACACAAACTCAGCGGTCGAGGGCCGCACGAAGATAAAACAGGAGAAGGCCCACACGATCACGCTTTAGCAGCTTTTGCCGCTTCAGACGCGTCCAGCGATGCCGCCATGAATTGGAGATCAAAGGCCTCTTTACGCACTCGCAAATCGTAATAAATCAACGCAAATGCGATCAGAAAAGCCGGGGTAATCAGAGCGCTCGTAAGAAATCTCGTGAGTTCAACCAATACCGTTCCACTAAAAACGGAAAGGGAACGCCTTACGAGATATCTGGCTCCCGCACTCACAGCGTAGCTGATAAGACCGGAAATACAATAAAGGCCAAAGATTCTGCCGCGATAACCCTCGGTCAGTTGCGTGCTGCGCTCCAGTGCTTTGCTGGCTTTCAAGTTTTCGAAAACGGCAGCGGGTACCGAGACAGAGTAATTGAGGGTCAGGAACACTCCTGGTATTACGAACAGGATGAACCCCAGTAAGACTCGAACTGTGGTCTGCATGGCCAGCCAGGCCAGAGTTACAAAATACGGCTTTGCCTTAGCGCAGGCTTCACGAAGCTGAATGGGACGTTGCAAGTAGGCGCTGGAAACCACCAGCATGGTCGCTGCATGCGAGACGGCAAGCGCTATCATGTAAACCGGAAGCGTGATGATCCTTTGAACAAAGACGGTCACGAAAACCGATCCGGAAAGACGTGGGGTCCGAAGATAGACGCTATCGGCCCACAAGGCGATGGCGAAGGCGACCCCCCGGGGAAAAAGTCCAATCACGAAAAACGAGACAAAGTGATTGCGGTACAGACCAAACGCCCGGTCCAGCAACTCGCCCAGGCTTAAGGGACGCAAGACCGCAAAGATCGCACTACGCTGAGGTTGTTCCATGTGGCCGGCTGAAACTAAGAATATATCGAACGTCCCTTGCTCCCGCCACAAAAAACCCTCTCCGGCGGAGAGGGTGAGCGATTCAGTGGTTAAGGTTTACGAGATCTAGGCGCCGCGACCAACGTTTGCCGCCTGGAAGCCCTTGGGCCCTTTGATGCATTCGAACTCTACCGTTTCGCCCTCGTTGAGTGTGCGATAGCCGTTCCCCTGGATGGCGGAGAAGTGCACAAACACATCCTCGCCGGTTGACCGTTGAATGAAGCCGTACCCCTTGGCTCCGTTAAACCACTTCACTGTACCCTTCTCTTTCACAAACTACTCCTTTCGCCTCTATCCAAATGAAATTCTCTTCACCGTGGGCGGTTGATCCGTCCTACGGAAACGAAGAGCGCATGATCGATCTCCCAACTTTCGCCTCCTGATCACGCCCGGAATACAGTTAGCCGGCATCCCCGGCGCACTAGCACGCACGGGCTCCTATCTGCCTGCTTCCGGCAGCTCGGCCGTCTTGCAATGAGTTGGAGAAAAAAGCCGAAACATCAACCACAATCCTCTGGCCAGCGGCCAGGTCTTGCGTCTTTAGGAGACACAAAACGAAAGCCGATGATATAAGAACCCAGAATTTTGGCAATAGCTTTTGAGCAAACCTGAGCGGGGGTTCACTGTAACATTTCAGTAATTACCCTCGGCGTTATTTTTATTGGTTGTCTGGTAACATCGCATCGTGCCCCAAGCTAGCTCGCGCCCCGCACCCTCAAAAAGCTCGTTCGGCGGCCCCTGGCTCTCCCTTGCCCGCTACCTGCTCACACCGGAGGCACAGACCTTCGCCTTTGCGGTGGCAACCTATGCCGTTTTGGCATTTTTCCCATTCATGATCGTCATCATCATGATCGTGCGCCGGGTATTTGAGTCCAAAGCCATGGATGACGTCCTGCTGCAGATCCTGCGCGACCATCTACCCATCGGCCAGGATCTGGTTATCAAGGCACTCAATGGCCTGGTCAACGTCCGCAAGCAGGTGCAGATAGGCTCCATGGTGCTGTTATTCCTGGCCACCCGGGGGGCCTTTATGCCGCTGGAGGTGGCGCTCAATCGCATCTGGCGCTTCCCCAAGAGCCGCTCGTGGCTGCACAACCAGTGGGTGGGGGCGCTGCTGGCACTGGCCTGCGGCGTGCTGGCCCTGATATCCATCGCCCTGACCGCCGCCAATCGCTATCTGCTGGCGGGGTTTCTCGGCGGCGGCAAGCACAATCCGGCCCTGCATTTAAGCACATTCCTGCTGATGAAGCTGATCACGACCATCGCCAGTATTGGCTTGTTTTTCCTGATTTACTGGCTGGTTCCCAGCGGCAAAGTTACCATCCGCCGCATTCTGCCCGCGGCCATCATCTTCGGTATCCTGTGGGAGCTGATGAAATACGCCTACATTGCCGCCCTGCCCCACATGAATTTTCAGGAGGTCTATGGACCGTTCTCGGTGTCTGTTGCACTGATCTTCTGGGCGTACCTTTCGGGATTGTTGTTGCTCTCTGGCGCCTACACAGCCGCTTTTACGCAGGAGTAGAGCATTTGACAACGCAGCTCCGTAGAAACGCAGCTCGCTGCGTCTCGGAAGCCGTTGCAAGCAACGGCTCTACCCGAAAATGCAATTCACTTCTTCAAATACTGATCCACCCACCCATTCACCGTCTGATACCACAGGCGGCTGTTCTGGGGCTTGAGCACCCAGTGGCCTTCGTCGGGAAAATACAGCATCTTCGACGGCACCTTCAGGCGCTGCAGGGTAGTAAAAAGCTGAAAGCCCTCGGAGACATCGAGCCGATAATCTTTCTGGCTGTGAATCACAAGGGTGGGTGTTTTGAAATTCTGCGCGAATAGATGCGGCGACCACTTGCGGTAGAGCGCGCGATTGGTCCAGGGCGTACCTTCGAACTCCCATTCGTTGAACCAGAGCTCTTCCGTTGACCCGTAGGCCGATTCGGTGTTGAACATGCCATCATGGGAGACGATGCACTTGAAGCGGTTGGTATGGCCCATGATCCAGTTCACCATGTATCCGCCGTAGGAGGCGCCCAGGGCACACTCCCTTTCTTTGTCGATGAACGGATACATCCGCTCGGCATAGTCAAGCCCCTTCATCAGGTCTTCGTAGGGCTTGCCACCCCAATCAATTGGCGGCAAAAAGCTCGAAGTTCCAGCGATAAGACCACAGGTCGCCCCACATGGTCTGCGGTCCGCCATGGATGATGAATTTGACCGGATATTTTTTGCTGGCATCAAAATCAGGGGGCTTGAGGATGAATCCCTCGACTTTGGTGTTGGCCGCGCCGGTGAACCAGAATGGTTCCAGCGCTTGCATGGAAACTTGGGAGAGCACCCGATCATTTAGATGCGTAAGGGCCTCACCGTCGGGTGCCGTAGCTAGCTGCTTTCTGTCAACAGCACTGGAACCTGCCGAAGCAACTGGAGTCCACCGAATTTTGTAAATCTCGTTTGGATGCGCAATCGTCATTTTCGTGAACAAAAGCGATTGGCCGTCAGATGTCATGGCTAGGTCATCGTTGTGCCCCGCCACTATCTGCCAAGGCGCTTTCCCATCCAGATTTACGCAAGAGATCGGCGCCTCACCTTCATTTTCTGCGGTGAAACACATAGCATGCGAATCTGGTGTCCAGATGAATGAGCCCACCCAGCGGTCAAGATTCTCGGTCAGGTTCCTGATCTCGCTGCTCTTGCGGTCATAGATCACCAGGTTGAACTTGTCGCTCTCGAATCCGGCGCGCTTCTGCATGCGCCAGGCGATGTACTTGCCGTCCGGCGAATAAAGCGGCGTGTCGTCACTGCCTGGACTGGCGGAAATCTTCTTCGCCTCCCCGCCCGTAATGGGAACAATAAAAATCTCATTGTTGGTGCTGATGGCCTCAACCTCGTCGTGGTTGCTGGTGAAGGCGACCTCCTGTCCATCGGAAGAGATGGCGTACATATCCTGTCCGCCGAGATTGAACGGGGGCACATCGTGGTCGCCAGGCGTGATGTCCTTGGGGGTTCCACCCTCGGCTGGAATTACAAACAGATGGCTGCGCTTGAATTGCGTGTAGCTGTTCCAATGGCGGTAAAAGAGCCGGGTTCATCGTGCTGTTTGTTGCAGGCATCATCGGGGCAATCCGGATAGACGCTGGAGACGAACAGAATATTTTTGCCGTCCGGCGACCAGACGGCGCCGTCGGCCTCGGTAGAAATAGAGGTCAGATTGTGGGCGTTCGTGAGCGCGCCATTCTCAGTGTCGAAATCGGCGATCCAGATTTGCGAGCTCCCATTCTTGGCCGAGGTGTAGATCAGCCGCTTGCCGTCGGGCGAGAAGCGCGGACGATCTTCGCCCACCGGATCATCGGCAATCTTCTTGGCCTCGCCGCCCGCCAGCGGCATCAGCCAGAGGTGCGGGGTCTTCTTGTTGGTCTCAAGGTCAACGTCCTGGGCGGCAAAGGCGACCCACTTGCCGTCGGGCGAAGGCACGGGCTCGGCTATGCGCTTGAGCGCCATCATGTCTTCAAAGGTGAAAGGGCGTTTAGATTGTGCAAGACAGGCAGCGCTGACGACCAGGCAGAAAATAACCGCATGACGAAACCGCATGTGACCTCCAAGCAAACTGATCAGTCTAGAGGATTTGGAGCTTCTCTGTCATGCAACGATCTGCCGGGTGTGTCTTGACGACGGGCTCAATTTCCTCTACACCATCCCGGCGCTAATGAATCACGCATTCATGTTACCTTGGTGGTGTCTGAGCGACAGCTAACGATGATGCCTCAAGAGCAAGCCGCTGAAATCACATCCATGGACGTTCTGGAAAAGCTTTTTGAGCAGCACTTTCATATACCGGCCAAGCGGGTGCAGCCGCTGCAGGGACAGCTCGGCGGGTCGGGGCGGCGGATTATCCGGCTGGCGAGCGAAAAATTCAGCGCTATTGGCATCTGCCATGAGGTGCGCGAAGAGAACGCCGCCTTCCTGGAATTCTCACGGCATTTTCGCAAGCACAGGCTGCCGGTTCCGGAAATTTATGCTGAAGATTTAGGTCAGGGCGCATACCTTGAAGAAGACCTGGGCGATACTACGCTTTTTGAATTCCTCTCGCAGAATCGCGATGGTGACGATATTGCTCCCCAGGTGGTCGAAGCTTACCGTAACGTTGTGGCCGTGCTGCCGCGCTTTCAGGTGGAAGCCGGGCGCGATTTGAATTACAGGCGCTGCTATCCGCGCCACAGCTTCGATCGGCAGTCCATCGCCTGGGACCTGAACTACTTCAAATATTATTTTCTCCGGCTGGCCGGCGTTCCCTTCAGCGAGCAGGCCCTGGAAGACGATTTTGCCCGCCTGACGAAGTTCCTGCTGACCGCCGACCGCGATTACTTTCTCTATCGCGACTTTCAATCACGCAACGTGATGTTGCGCGACGGGCAGCCGTTTTTCTTGGATTACCAGGGCGGACGCAAAGGCGCGCTGCAATACGACATCGCCTCTCTTTTGTACGACGCCAAGGCCGACCTGTCGACGCCGTTGCGCGAGCAATTGTTGCATCATTATCTCGAACGGCTTGGGACTTTTATTGAACTGGATCGCGAAGCATTCATGCGGCACTACTATGCCTACGTT
>QIAW01000557.1 GCA_003225655.1 Acidobacteriota bacterium | reverse complement strand
TCACTGCAAGCGGCTTGCCCTCGGGCGCTACAGCCAGCTTCAACCCGGCGTCGGTCAGCGGATCAGGATCTTCAACGCTCACCGTTTCTACCAGCAGTTCGACCCCAGCCGGCAGCTATACCCTGACGGTTACAGGGACCAGCGGCACTCTGACGCACACAGCTACCGTAACGTTAAACGTCACTGATTTCTCCTTGTCAGCCACACCCCCTTCAGAAACAATCAATGCGAACAGCAGCGCCACTTATATTGCGACCGTCAGTCCAGCCAATGGCTTCACCGGAAGTGTCTCGTTAGGCGTGAGTGGATTGCCTACAGGCGCCACCTCCAGCTTTAGCCCGGCTTCCATCAGCGGGGGCTCTGGGTCTTCAACATTGACGGTGTCAACGGACTGTTCGACTCCTGCTGGTACTTATCCGCTGACGATCACCGGAACCAGTGGCAGCCTGAGCCACAACGCCTCCTTGACCTTGGTTGTTAACCCTGCCGCCAGCGACTTCACTCTCTCCGCATCGCCATCGTCGCAGACGGTGATCGTAGGCGGTGGAACCAGCTACACGGCGACGGTTGGTGCGTCGAACTGCTTCGCGGCCAACGTCTCCTTCAGCGTGAGTGGGTTACCCCCAGGCGCAACTGCCGGCTTCAGCCCAACTTCTGTGACGGGATCGGGCAATTCGACGTTGAGCGTGACCACGAGCAGCACGACTCCAACAGGCAGTTTCACTCTGACCATTACCGGGACAAGCGGAAGCCTGACGCACTCAGCAACGGTGACCTTGGTTGTCACCGATTTCTCGCTCACAGCATCGTCTTCTTCACTGACGGTAACGGCGGGCGCCTGTGGCAGTGTCACCATGACCATAACCCCGATCAATGGCTTCAGTGGAACTGTATCGTTCAGCACGAGCGGACTGCCTGCAGGAGCAACTGCCAGCTTCAGTCCGGCTACCATCACGGGTTCGGGTTCTTCCACGCTGACGATATGTACTGGCACTTCAACCACGGCGGGAACTTATCCGCTGACGATTACAGCAAGCAGCGGCGCTCTCAGCCACAGTGTCCCTCTAAGTTTGGTGGTCAATACCGCGCCACCGCCAAATTTCTCGCTCGCGGCATCTCCGTCATCACAAACGGTAACCGCGGGCAGTGGAACCAGCTACACAGCAACGGTTAGCGCACTCAATGGCTTCAGCGGGAGCGTGTCGCTAAGCGTGAGCGGATTGCCTGCGGGAGCTACTGGCAGCTTCAGTCCGGCTTCTGTAACAGGTTCGGGAACCTTCACGCTCAGCATCTCGAGCTCGAACACAACCCCTCCTGGCAGCTATCCGCTGACCATCACCGGAACCAGCGGCAGTGTAACCCACACTGCCAGCGTTACTCTGACGGTGAACGGGACGTGTGTGACAGCAACCTCAGGCGGCCCATGGCAGAACACCGCCATTGCTGCGCAAACAGGGACGTTCACCGCGATTTTTGATACCACGCCTTCGGCTTCGCCACTGAACGCCGTTGTAGCGTTATCAAACGGGGCCCAGACGGCATACACTGCGTTCGCTACGCTGGTACGCTTCAATCCTTCGGGAGATATTGATGCCCGCAATGGCGGAGTCTACAGTGCTCTTTCTGTCATTCCGTTTGCGGGTGGAAAGACATATCACTTCCGGCTGGTGATCAATGTTCCGGCGCGCACCTACTCCATCTTCGTCACGCCTCCAGGTGGGACCGAGCTGACGGTAGGCACGAACTTCGGCTTCCGCACGGAACAGAACACGGTCACCAGTCTGGATCACTGGGGAGCCTTCGTGAATACTTCCAATCCCGGTTCGTTGATGACCTGCAACTTCGCAATTCCTTAATACCGGTAATGACAAATAAGGCAGCGGCACAGTTTGTGTCGCTGCCTTTTTTACTTCTGGCTAGGTTCTTTTAAGTTATCCCACCCACAGCACAGGCTGGCGTATCGGATAATTGCGAATCACTTCCTCCACAGTCGGGTCAGGATTTAAACTCCGCCACAATTGCAGATACTCAGGACGCGAAAGCCCGAGGCCGGCGAACAGAAGGCTGGGCTGGCGAACGGGGAATTGATCGAAATACTCCACGTCTGGCGGAGACGGCCAGCTCTTTTTATTGGCGATGAACGGATACATGAATGCCATCGCCGCTCCTATGCCGCGGCCATCGGGGAGTGTGAAGGTCCACAGGTTATCTTCCGGGATGGAAAGGGTCTGGCACACCGTGGTCATGGCATCCAGATTAAAGAGGCAATAGCTGTAAGGTTTGGTGCGCCTCAACTCCTGCGGAAAACTTCCATTGGCGGCAATCTGATTGGGAACCAGGACAGTTTTAAATCGGTTGCGGCAAAAGGCTAGGAGCTCCTGGTTCCCTGTATAGCGCGCAAACTCTGAAACCTGCATGGCCCAACAGGTACCGTGATTGTTCTTGGCCTCGCGCTCCTCTTCGCCGTGCGGAGAAGTTGTCATCCACGTCAAATAATCTAAGAACCACTTTTTCAGGCCTTTGTATTCATCCTTGGTCAACGCCTTGGAATTTTCCAGTGCAGGAACCGCACGCGCCACTTCCACTAGGTGGATGGTGTCGATAATACCGATGCCGCGCCCGGTAAACCTGCCTTTGATCGCCTGGGAATATTGCAGATTTGGATTCATCAGCGTGGCCGGATCCAAAAACCATGCGCGCAGATGCTTGGCCGCATGCGCCGCATATTTTTCATCTTTGGTCAGCATCCAGGCCGCCGCCAATGCCGGCGCCTCGAGACTCAAGCGGATCAGCGCATGGCGATGGGCGGTAAAGTTATCAGGATTACTCATCCCATCGCGCTGGATATAAGGTCCATCGGGATTTTTGGGGTCCGGCCACCAGTAATCGCCTTCAGAAAAATAGTCGTGTTTCCCCCCTGCGCTGCGGGGGCTCGTATAAGAAGTTATGGTAATCGGTGATTCTTTCAGATAGCGGTCGGCTGCGCTTAACACGCGGCCGCGCTCGATGGCCGCCACATCAAAGGTTGAGGATTTCGCCTTCTTGTTGGCTGCCAGCAAAAACTCCGGCTTCATCAAGCCTGCAAGGAAAATTCCGGCGGTGGTTGCACAAAAATCTCGGCGTGAGAGTAAGGATTTTTCCGTCATCGCTATTGCATCCGGGGAATGATTTTTTGCGCCACTGCCATTTCCGCGCTTTGGACGGCCCTGGCGTGATCGGGCCTGTCAATGCTTTTCATGACATTGATGCTCACATAGCGCTGCTTGGTCAATATTTCCAGGTCATCCAGAAGAAAATAGGCATCGTCCCCGACTCCTGCCACTGGCCGCATCTCTTTCGCATCCGACTGTTGATGAAGCTTCTTGCCTGCGTCCCACACTTGCTGCTGCTCTCCGATGATCGCGATGTGCACCGAGTAAGGCAAGACGCCACCATGCACCGTGACCGTCTTGTAATCGCAGATTCTATTGCCCCCAAGACTGTTTGGCTCCGGGTCGCGAACCGCTTCACCCAAAATCGTTTCTGCCTCCGCCTTGGTCAGTAGGGTGCACGGATCGGGTAAGCTGGAGTTCCCACTAGCAGCGCTGCTTGTGGTTGTACTTGAAGCGCTTGTTGCAGGCTGGGGAGCCGGCGCTGAATCATTTTTGCTTTGATTACATGCGGCCAGTGCCAGCAGCAACACTGCTGCAAGAAGAACTCTGGTCATTGCAACGGAAATTTGAGCTTTTAAGAGCGATATCAGCATTGGTTCCTTCTACCAGTAGCGGGATTGCGCTGTCAACGATTCATAGTCAGCGACTATTCCTGTGCGAGGGCCTTAGTTGGCGAACAAATCCATTGCGTCCGTCCGACTGGAATCGTGCTAGACTTTGCTTATGCAGCGCCTGCTCGCCATAGCGGTTTTGGGGGCGGCTGCGGTTCTCCCCCCACACCTCGGAGCGCAGTTCCGTTCGTCCATGCGCTTTGCCGGTCCCGTCTCCAGAGGACCGATGTTTTCCTCAGCGCCGAGAGTCACGATGGCGCCGAATTTCCATCCAGGATTCCGTACTGTACCTTCCGTCGGCTTCAGGCATTTCCCCAACCACGGCTTTGTATTCACCGGTGTCGGATTTGGGCACAATCCTCACTTCCGCGTCTTCGTGGGTAGTCCGTGTTTTGGTTGCCGTGCACGCTTCGTTCGCCGCGCATTTTTCTATCCTTCTATATATCCGGCATATTATCCACCTGTCGATTATGCGCAGCCGTCTTATGCTTCTCAGCCCACCATGGTCGTGCAATCCGCGCCTCCCGCGGACTACGGACAGAGCGAGCAACTGCTTCAGGAAGTCGAAGGGCTGCGGGAAGAAGTGCGGCAACTGCGAGAAGAACAGAGCTCACGGCAGCCTGCGCGCCAGGAAAATTCTTCGCAACCAGGTCGCGCTGCGCCCGCACGGGGCAGCGCACCCGCTGACGGGCCTGCCACCGTTCTGGTATTTCGTGATGGCCACCGCAATGAGATACAAAACTATGCCATCGCTGGCCAGACGCTGTGGGTGTTCAACGAGCGCCAGGCCAAAAAGATACTCATCTCCGAACTTGATCTTCCTGCCACTGAAGCCGCGAATACCGAGCGCGGCGTGGAATTCTCGTTACCACGCTGAGCCACGCTGGCCCCTGCGGCATTCAACGATTCAAACTGAGAACTGACAACTGAGAACTGCTTTCAAAACCTGAACAGGTATGAAATCTTGGCGAAGACCGTCCGCCCGTCGTTGATGTAGCTCTTATTGGTCCGAAGCAGGCCGCTGTGATTGCTGATGGCAAACCGATCCAGATTTTCCATGTTGCTGTTGTAGCCCACATAGAATGCCGTGCCCGGATGCACAAGATAGGTAATCAGGAAGTCGCTGTTGAAGTTTTTCTCCACATCGAGACTGGTGTGCTGAGGGTTTCTTAGCAACCCGTTGTACTGGAAGATCGCGCGGAACGAGAGCCGCGGATTGTACTGGTAATTCCACTTGGATCGGATCACATGCGCGTTCAAAATACCCTGCATGGGCCGGGTGCGCGTGGTCAGCCGCTCAAGAATGTAGTTGTTATCAATGGTCAGCGGGTTTAACGGATGCAGTGTTGCATTCAGGTTGCCACTGACCTCATTCGCGGCAAAGGGCGCCT
>QIAW01000012.1 GCA_003225655.1 Acidobacteriota bacterium | reverse complement strand
AAAACCGCGCGTGTTATACACCCCGCTCGCCGAGCCGCCTTCCTGCGAGACGTTGAGCGGTGGACCGGCGTGCCAGCTATCACTTCCCGGATTGTAGATGTTGACATTCATTCCCGGCTCGCCGAGACAACCGAATAGCCAGAGTTCGCCATTCAAGGCAAACGCCCCACCACCCTGACAGTCGGGAGGCGAGGGCGCGGCGATGGTGCGCCAGGTGTTGGTCGCAGGGTTGTACGCGTAGTGTGCGAGCGTCGCCGAATTGCTGCCTCCAACCACGAAGATCTCATTGCCCAACAGAGCGCCCGGCACGTTGCCAGCCGGTGCTGGCATCGGCGCCCCGGTAGTATAGCGGTTGGCCACCGGGTCGTAGATGTAAACAGTGTCTGTCCCGGTCGGGAATGGCAGGGTGAAGCCCCCGATGATGTACACCATTCCGTTGAAGGCGGCTACTGCTGCACCGGACCGCGTCCCAGGCAAGTTCATGCCATTGCTCCAAGTGTTAGTAGTGCTGTTATAGATCTGCATAAGATCGATTGGGCCACCAAATTGGAGGCTATTGTACCCACCCGGCACATAGATGTTGTTGCCGACAGCCGCCGCTTTACTCTGGGAGTGCCCGACTGGGATGGGCGCTCCCGAAGCCCACACGCTGCCGTTGAAGTGGTCGTTTCCAACTTCGTAGCTACTGCCGTTGAAGCCGGTGAGCACGTAGAAGAAGTTGTTGGCCACTGCTCCTGATGCAAAGGCCCTGGCGGCCAGCATGGGTGGTTCATTTTGCCATGCAGGCGTGCAGCTGGGCGTGGAGTGCCGCCCTGGCAATTAGCCAGCCAGTTCCCCGCATTGACTATCACTCGTCCCCAATGTCCGCTTTGCGTTGAAGCAGCGCCGACATAGGCTGTCACTCCTACGGTGGTATGCCCGCCGCTGACCGGACGGTACGCGACCAGCGAATCGCCGAGGTTGTCCGCCGCGACTTCTGTCGCTCCCGCAGCGAGTGTAACGATGTTCGCGAAATTGCTGTTAAGGGTGGTCACACCAGCCATCAGCGGGTGCCCCGCGTTGAAGGTGCCCAGCGAGAATGCATTGCCTTGCAGGTTCGTCGAGTAGCTATACGGATTATAGTTGCCGGTCACCCATCTACCGTTGACTCCGTATGGCTGGCCGGGCCCATAGAAGGCAAACCCATACTGCACAACGATCCCGCCGCCATCCACGTAGTCCGCCAGGTTGTTACCCAGTGTATCCGGGTCCAGAAAAGTAGAATTGCTGAAAGGCACAACGATTTGGTACTGCTGAAGCTGACCCAGAGTGGGCGTGCCGACGTTCGCGTCGAAAAGGTCAACAGCGATCACATTGGGCTCGGCTTGGATTTCCGATTGAAGCTGAGTCGGTAAACCCTCGGTATCGGCATAGACGATGAGCACGTGGAACTGACAACCGCCCGGGGTTGCCGTGGGTGTAGGTGTGGCTGTAGGTGTAGGTGATGCTCCGCCTAACGTCCCGACCAGGCGGAATAGTTGGTCCGGCCCATTTTGAGTTGGCAGGCAGGTCGTCTTGCGGCCATAAGTGAGGCAGCCGACGCCGAAACCGCCGCCGGGATTCTGCCAGGCCGCCCCGGAGTTGGATATGATCGCCCGATTGTCCCAGAACCACTGCCCGGCCGGCGTGAAGTCCTGCCGGGATTGCACCGCTACCCAGTAGGTCCCCGGCGTCAGGGTGACCTGACTAGTTAGGGTGATCAGGGCGTTCGCGCCGCCACTGTACGGATTCGCCAGCCGGGTTGCAACCAGCGTGCCTGGCAGCGTGGCGCTATCTTGGTAGAAGAAAACGTGGAACGACGCCGCCGGCCCGCCGCCAACACTGTATTCACCCGAGACATCCACTTCGGTGATATTCCAAGTTTGACCTGCCGGAACGACGAAATCGTCAGCAGCAAAGCTGTCAAAAGCATCATTAACCGGTTCAAAATCCTGCGACGTAACGCCACCCGGTGTCGGTGCGGGGTTATTTATCTGATCATAGAGCACTACATTCGGTGCCTGAGGCATTGGAGGGTTGATCCGAAGGCCAATCGCGGAAGCAGGAGCGGCTACATTCGAAGTCGCGGGAAGCCCGGCATGGCCCTGAACAGGAATTCCGGCGGGGCTCTCGGCGGCGCTCGCTCCAACTGCTCGGGTGGAAGGCGGTGCAGCGTGTGCTACCCCAGATGCGGGATTAAGAACCTGAATTGTCTGGCTCAGCGGCTTGCCTACGCTTCGCTTGGTAGTCCCGCGACTGCGCGATTGCGCCAGCGCAAACGGTATAGCGGAGACGGCCAGAAGCAGAAGAAGGTAAAATGCGCCTCTGAGAAGATGCGCTTTGGTGGTGGGATTAATTTGCTTTTTCATTTTGGGGTTGTCCTTTCGAATTCTGATTTGCTGAAGTGCAAAATCATATTTTGAATCATATTTTGAAAACGGGCCTTCGTTTTTAGTCAGGGACGTAAAAAAATGTCAATACTTTTCTAGTAACGATTTGCTAAACCGCA
>QIAW01000086.1 GCA_003225655.1 Acidobacteriota bacterium | reverse complement strand
AACCGAAGTGTGGATTTGCAGATGAACTTCTCTTTCTAATACAAGCACACGACGGTAGAGACGTAGCATGCTACGTCTCTACTCCTAATTCATTCCTGGTCGAGGGCTGATAACATCAGCCCGCCATTCTGCCTGCCTGCAGACTGCCTCGCCACAAAGCGATCCTCTGTAACCCGCCTCATCCTGCCCTACACAATTCTCTGCAAGAAAAACCATCCCGACCGTTCTACTCACAAGACAAGGCCAATAATCGGCGACCCGTATCAGGTCAGAAAGCCGTGAAGCTTCCTATGCCTCAGAAACAAAATGAGTAGACCGATTCTGAAAACACTTTAAGAAGGAACAATTTATGGAGAGATCAAATCTATCAAGTCCTCCCACACACAGGTGGCGCCACCAGAATCCAGCTAGAAACATTGAGCGGGCACTGTTTTCTATGTGCATGGCGGTGGCTCTGTTGCTATTACCGAGCCCATCATCGGCGCAAGATACATCCCACTCCCCCGGATGGGTGGTCCTGCCCGTCGACGAATATCGCACCCTTCGCGCCCGGGCTTTTCCGCCGGACCATGAGCCAGCGCCGCCGCCAGTTGAGGCCACGCTCTCTCAGGTGGATTATGATCTGCAAGTTAACGGAGATCTCGCCTCCGGCCGTGCCAGCCTGACCGTTGACGTCCTAAAAGAGGGTTGGGTACGCGTCCCGATTCCCTCCGGATTATTGGTCCGCGAGGCACGGCTCGATGGCAAACTTCTCTCTCTGGTCTCAACTGCCGACGGAAAAGGCAGCAGCCGCCTGGCTGCGGTGCTCTCGCATCCTGGCCGCGCCACACTTTTATTCGATATCGCTCTGCCGGTCGCCTCTGCGGCTGGTGATGAAAGCATCTCGTTGCCGGCCACTGCCTCCGACATTACCCGGGCATCGGTGCAACTTCCACGCACGGGTTTGGACATCAGGCTGGCCGGCGGGCTGCTGGCAGAGAAATCAGAGGCCGCTGCCGAGAGCAAATGGACCGCCTACGGTCGCGGCAATGAACCTCTTACCTTCACCTGGCGAAGGAAAACGGAAGACCACCATCTTGATCAACCCTTACGTCTTCGCGGAACGCTGACTCAACTGCTCGGACTGGGCGAAGACTCAACCTCACTCTATGCCGAGGTGAATATTGATATCGTCCAGGGCGCCGCCCGCCAGGTGGCAATTCAGCTTCCTGAGAAAGTTGCCATCAATCAGGTGTCAGGCGCGGCGGTTGCCGATTGGGAGATAAAGCCAGGTGAACTCGACGTTACCTTTTTGGAGCCGGTGGAGCAAAGCGCCCGATTTGTCATCGTCGGCGAAACCAATCTGCCGCGTGACGGCAAGATCGAGATCCCGCTTTTGCGTCTTCTCGGCGCTGAACGTGAGAGCGGTGGAGTAGCGGTTGAAGTACTCGGCGCAGGCGAGATTAAAGACCTCAAGCCCACAGGACTTGAGTCCGCCGATGCAACCGACTTGGGAGAAATGGTCTCCAGCCGCCAGTCGCCCTCCATGGTCGCCCTGCGTTTTCGCTCCGGCGATGCCAATTCCGCTCGGTCGCTCATGGTGGATGTCGCCCGCTATGCCCAGCAGGCGGTCCTGATGGCCAACATCGAAGAAGCCCGCTACCAGGTGCTCATGAGCAACGACGGAAAGACGCTGGTGCAGGCGCGCTACGCTGTTCGCAACAACCAAAGGAACTTCGTCAAGATCATGCTCCCTTCGGGCGCAACTCTGTGGAGCGCCTCCCTGTCGGGCAAGCCAGTGCGTCCGGGATAGGCGTCGTCTTCCCCGTTGAAATCCTATACGTGATCCGCGGCGCCCTATGGAGTGAAAAGGGAGAGGCCAAACTCGCATTGCCTACGCTCGATTTGCCCATATCGCGTACCGGTTTGCAACTCTACTATCCGCCGCTGTTCCGAGTGGCCTCTGAACCGGGCGGCGCCTTCCGCACCTCGCCTTATGAAGAACCATCGTCTGATGCACTCGAATCCGGCCAAGGCGGAGGGAACGAGGAGAAACCCTTACCCGCAAGCACGCCGGCGGCGGGCGCGGGGCATGGCACTACCCAAACTCTTGTAGACCAGTATCTAAAAGATTCCCGCGATGGCAGGCGCGCAGGCATTCTTCCCATGCGAGTTTCGTTTCCCGTTTTTGGTCCTTCTCTGTTTCTTATTTCTGAACTGACGGGAGAAAGCCAGGCTCCTCTGGTGGGGCTGACCTATCAAAAGGACAAAAAGGCAGGTGTGAGATGAAGACAACAATCATGAAGACGACAACACGGTTCGCAAAGAAGATGATCACCAACCTGTTGATGGCAGTGCTCATCATGTCCATCGGCGCTCCCGCACAGGAAAAAATCGAGCCCCCAATTCCTGACACGGGGAACGTCACCTTGACGCTTGTCGAGTATAACCGGCTGCTTGAACTGGCCGGCAAACCGGTAAAGAAACCCGAGCCGCCGCCTCTTGCCTACGTGCTCAAGCGCGCAGACCTGAAACTCCGGGTTGCCGAACAGTCCGTGCGCGGATCGGTTCAATTCGAAGGCGAGGTGTTGAATAAAGGTGTAAGCAAGGTCCCGCTCCTCAATGGGATGACGGTCTTCGACGCCTCTCAGCAAGGCAAGGCATTGCCCCTGGAGCAGGAAGGTGGCACGCAAACGGCCCTCCTGCCGGGCCCGGCCGAATTCTCCATTATGCTCGACGCTGGCTTGCCTCTGAGCATTGAAGCTGGCCGCGCTTCGTTTTATCTTCCCGTCCCCTCCGCGGGAAGCAGCGAGCTCACGCTTGTTGTCCCCGGAGATCGTACCAATGTAAAAATCAGCCCTGGCTTGATTACCAGGCGCACCTCGGACGGCAACCGGACTACGGTTGCGGCAACGCTGGTGCCCGGCCAGCCTGCAAGCATCTCATGGGCCACACGCGAAGTTGCCGAACCCGCTATCCCTCGCGAGGTGCGGTTTCTTTCCGACGTCAAAACGTTGGCCTCGGTAGGCGAAACCGACTTCAGGATCGCAGCGCTAGCTGATCTTACTGTGGTACAGGGCGAGCCTGCTCAATTCGAGCTTGTCCTTCCCGGCGGCTATGAAGCCACGGGTGTAACTGGGTCTTCTCTCGACTCATATGACATGCAGCCCGGTGTCTTGCTGATAAAGGTCAGCAACCCGGCGCAGCACAATCATCAGTTCCTCATCTCCCTGGAAAGAAAACTGGATTCAACCAAGACCGACGTTCCCTTTCTCAGCTTCAAGAATGCTCAGCGGGAAATTGGCGAAGCCTTGGTTGAAGGTGTAGGAGCGATGGAGCTTACGGCCACCGAGGGCGGCGGGCTCAAACGCATAGATTTGAAGGAAGTTAGTCCCTATTTGCGTTCGCTCGCGCGCCACCCCTTGCAGGGAGCCTTCCGCTATCACCGCCAACCCACTGAGAACCCGACTCTGGCCCTGGAGTGGACTCGCTTTGAGGATAGCGGCGTGCTCGCGGCGGTTGCCGAGCGGGCAGTTGTGACCACGCTGGTGACCTCCGAAGGTAAATCACTCACCGAGGTAAAACTGGTGCTCAAGAACCAGGCGCAGCCGTTCCTGAAGGTGATGTTGCCGGCGGGAGCAAACATTGTCACCGCTGAAGTTGCCGGAGAAGAGGTCAAGCCGGCCGAGGCCTCTGACGGCAGCCGCATGGTGCCCTTGCTGCGAATGGGGTTCCGTCCCACAGGCTCTTATACTGTCTCGTTTGTCTTCATGCACTCAGGCTCTCCCTTTGCAAACAAAGGAGGGTCAGACCTGACTCTTCCCAGAATGGATATCCCCATCAGCCTGCTGCAGTGGGAGGTGTTTCTGCCCGCGCGATACCAGGTCAAGAATTTTGGTGGCGACGCGCTGTCAACCGGCCAGCTTCCTCCCATGCCTGAAGAGATGGCGTCTACCGAGGAAGACGACAAAACGTTGGAGCAAGCCGGAGCCTGGAAGGTTAACGGCAATATCAATATTGACACACTGCTTCCGGGACAGATCGGAGGATATATCCTGGACGCTTCGGGAGCAGTGGTTCCCAATGCACAAGTCACCGTTGCCGATGCGGAAACGGGAACTGAAATAAAAACCATGACCGACCAGTCAGGCCGCTGGCTGGCCTCGAATGTTCCCTCGGGGAATCTGAAAATCACGGCAGATTCTGCCGGCTTTAGGCGGTATGCGCAGTCGTTTTCTTATGATGCCAGCCGGCCTTCCCACTTCAACTTTTCCTTGCAGGTGGGCGCTACAGCAGAAACTATACAGACCAGTACCAGCGAGGTTGCACAGGTTAATTCACGACGGATCGAGCGCCAGGCAAAGCAACAGGCCGAGCAGCTCGACAATGCTGCGTCGGCCAATGTCTTCAGTCTGCAAAAGCGCGTTGCCGGCGTGCTACCCGTTCGCGTGGATGTGCCCCGCGCCGGCAATTCGTATCGCTTTGTGAGACCGCTCGTGCTTGGCGAAGAAACTAAGCTGACCTTTAGCTACAAAACCAAGGGATAAAAGAACAACAAAAAGCCCCTGCTGAAGCAGGGGCTTTTTGTTTACGTAGTGAAGATTTAAATGTCGTAGTAGAGGGCGAATTCATACGGGTGCGGTCGCAACCGCATGGCGTTCACTTCCTTTTCCCGCTTGTAATCAATGTAAGTCTGAACCAGCTCTTCGGTAAAGACATCGCCTTTGAGCAGGAACTGGTGATCGCTCTCCAGCGCCTCCAAGGCTTCGTCGAGACCACCGGGCATCGAAGGAACCTTGGCCAACTCCTCCGGGCCCAGATCGTAGATGTCCTTATCGAGCGGTTGACCGGGATCGATCTTGTTCTCAATGCCATCCAGTCCGGCCATGACCATCGCCGCAAATGCCATATAAGGATTGCAGCTTGGGTCCGGCGGACGGAACTCCACGCGCTTGGCCTTCGGCGATGCCGAGTACATCGGAATACGGCAGGCTGCCGAGCGATTGCGGCGCGAGTATGCCAGATTGACCGGAGCTTCGAAGCCCGGAACCAGGCGTTTGTAAGAGTTAGTGGTAGGCGCGATGATCGCCGACAGCGCCGGGCCGTGCTTGATCAGCCCGCCAATGTAGTTCAGAGCGAGTTTCGAAAGTCCGGCATAGCCATCGCCAGCAAAGAGCGGTTTGCCGCCCTTCCACAGCGACTGGTGGGTGTGCATGCCGCTGCCGTTGTCCTGGAAGAGTGGCTTAGGCATGAAGGTCACAGTCTTGCCGTACTGGTTGGCTACGTTCTTCACGATGTACTTGTAAAGCATCATGTTGTCGGCCGAGCGCACCAGTGAGTTGTACTTCAGGTCAATTTCCGTCTGCCCGCCAGTGGCGACTTCGTGGTGGTGGCATTCCACCTCCAGGCCGCACTGATTCATGGTCATGGACATTTCCGTGCGCAGGTCCTGATAGTGATCGGTGGGAGGCACGGGGAAGTAGCCTTCCTTGAATCGCGGACGATAGCCCAGGTTGTTCTCGGCGCGTCCGGAGTTCCAGCGGCCCTCTTCAGCATCAATGTAGTAGAAGCCGTGCTGCTCGCGCTGGTCGAAGCGCACATTATCAAAGATAAAGAATTCCGCCTCTGCACCGAAGAATGCCGTATCGGCAATACCGGTGGAGGTAATGTACATCTCCGCTTTCCTGGCGATGTAGCGCGGATCGCGGTCGTAGCGTTGCTTGGTCACCGGATCAATCACATCCGCAATTCGGGGATGAGCAGCATGTCGCTCTCGTGGATGGCCGCCCATCCGCGAATCGAAGAGCCGTCCATGCCAAAGCCCTCTTCAAACGAAGCTTCGCTCACCTGGTCAATAGGATACGAAACGTGGTGCCAAAGGCCCGGGAGGTCGGTGAAGCGCAGGTCGAGCAACTTGACTCCCTTTTCCTTCACGAACTCCATTACCTTCTTTGCGTCAGCCATAGATTCTCCTTTCCGGCGCAGACCTCAGGGCTGGCCGGCTGTATTGATATTTGGTTGGGCTGGAACTAATGCGTGCCGTAAAATTCCCGCTTATTGGACAAACATCCTACTATACCGCAGGCACGCTAAAGGCTTTATTCATTGTTTTTATACGTCAGATAAAGCCGTTTTATCGTACACTAACAGCTTCTCGCTTATACATCAGTCAACACGGGAAGACGCCCGGGAGGCGAGTTTGTATGCGCCCCGGCCGTACGCCGTTCATGCGCCAAGGTGCGCGCATCAAATGGGTCGGGGAGAGTTTTTCGGCAATCGCCCCCACCGGTCACTGACAACTGCTCTATGGATTTCGATCAGATAGAAACCTTTCTCGAAGTTGCGCGGCACTTCAGCTTCTCCCGAGCTGCGGAAAAGCGTTTTCGCACGCAGCCGGCTATTTCCGCCCAAATTCGCTCGCTTGAAGACGAAGTCGGCGCCAAGCTCTTTGACCGTACCGGAGGCAAGGTCAGCCTCACCGCCGCGGGCAAGGCATTTCAAGACTATGCTGAACAGGCCATTGACTCCCGCAAGCAGATGATTGTCAATCTGGCTGAGATGGAACGCATTCCCCGCGGCGAGCTGATCGTAGGCGCCAACGAGGCTACCTGCCTGCATATTCTGCCTGAGGTTTTTGCCGAATTTAAGAAACAATACGCGGGAGTGGCGGTGAACGTTCGCCGTACCGAGCGGGTCAAGATTCTGGAATCAGTGATCGATAATTCCGTGGATTTTGGCGTGGTCTCTCTGCCCGTGAACGACAACCGCCTGACCCTCATCCCTATCCACCGTGATGAACTTGTGATCATTGCGCCGCCTCAGCATCCTGTGGCCAAGATGAAGAGCATCAACCTCGCCGAGGTGCTGAACTATCCCCTGCTTCTGCCCAAGTCGGGACGCACGCGCGACGCCCTGGAAAACCTGTTTCACGAGCACTATCTGAAGGCCAACGTCTCTATGGAACTCGACTCCAGCGAGTTACTGAAGCGCTTTGTGGCCGCGGATATCGGCGTGGGCTTTATCGCCCGTTCTAATATTCTCGAGGACGTAAAAGCCGGGGCCCTGGCCGCCATTCCCGTGGCCGACGCCCAAATCAAGCGCGATCTCGCCCTGGTCTACCGCAAGGATAAGGCCCTGAGCCGCGCCGCTCTGGCCTTCATCGATATTGCTGTCGAACTCAAGACCGCTGCCCAGTTCCCCGCCACCATCCAGCAGAAAGCGCGTAAGCAATCCCATTAGTATGTATAGCCGTCCTCGGCTGCGCGTCGGCTTGCAACTTTCAATGGCGCCAGCATCTTGCTCTCACTCTCTTGGTGCACATTTGCCGAGGAGATGGGGACCTGCATTGCGACACGCCAAAGTAAGTGCAGACACCAATTGCAGCATTTACAAAAAATTTTCCTACGTATGGCCTTCCATGTGTTAGTTTTTAAGATTCACGTTCATCATAGATAATCTCTTTCGGAGGACTGAGAATTGGGCAAAGACATGGTTCCCAAAAAGCTTTTTTTGACTAAGGGGGTGGGGAAACATAAAGAACGTCTTTCATCCTTTGAACTGGCGCTGCGTGACGCCGGTATTGCCGCGCAGAACCTGGTGCGCGTCTCCTCCATTTTTCCGCCCAATTGCAAACTAATCTCCCGCAAAGAAGGCCTGCAGTATCTCCATCCGGGCGAAGTGGTTTTCGCGGTAATTGCCGAAAATTCCACCCGCGAACCCCATCGCTTGGTGGCTTCCAGCATCGGCGTAGCCCTGCCTGCCGACCGCAGCACCTACGGATACCTCAGCGAACACCACTCCTTTGGCGAAACCGACGACCAGGCTGGTGACTACGCCGAAGAACTAGCTGCCGAAATGCTGGCCACTACCCTGAACGTTGACTTCGATCCCGACCGCTCCTGGGATGAAAAGAAAGAAATCTATCGCATCTCCAACAAGATCGTGCGCACTGCCAACGTCACGCAGTCAGCCGTAGGCGATAAGCGCGGCCTGTGGACTACCGTCATTGCGTCAGCGGTATTAATCTTTCAATAAGCTCAGCATTCAGCCAAACCAAGGCTCACCGCAGATTTTGCGGATCACGCGGATTTTTCGGCTATCTTCAATATCAGGTCAAATGCTGACGGCCAACTGCTAATTCATTGAGAACTCTTTTGCCGTTGCCCGCATCATAGGAAACCGGGATCCCCTTAAAGCTATTTTTTCGCCAGGCCCGTAGCTGATTGCTTTCCTGAGTACTGAGTACCGGGTACTGAGTACTTATTTTGAATGCTAAAATCAAACGCAATGCCTACATCCAGCGCTCAAAATTTCCGTGTCGGATTGGTGCAGCTCCGTTGCGGTCCCGATCCCGATGAAAATCTGGCACGCGCCGTCGAGCAGGTACAGGCTGCCTCCAAACGCGGCGCCCAGGTGGTCTGCCTGCCCGAGCTCTTCTGCACACAATATTTTTGCCAACGTGAAGACGCTTCCCTGTTTGACCTGGCTGAACCGATCCCTGGACCGACAACGGAAAAAATATCACAAGCCGCGCGGCAATCAGGCGTAGCGGTAATCGCCTCCATCTTTGAAAAGCGTGCGCCTGGCATCTATCACAACACCGCCGCCATGATTGACGCCAACGGCAAGCTGCTGGGCATTTATCGCAAGATGCACATCCCGGATGATCCTTTGTATTACGAAAAATATTATTTCACGCCTGGCGACCTCGGCTTCAAGGCCTTCGACACCAGCTTCGGACGCGTCGGCACCCTCGTCTGCTGGGATCAGTGGTATCCCGAGGGTGCACGCCTGACCGCGCTGCAAGGGGCGCAGGTGCTGTTTTATCCCACGGCGATCGGATGGCATCCGGCCGAAAAGGCGCAGTACGGCGCGGTGCAACACGATGCCTGGCGCACCATCCAGCGCGCTCATGCCATCGCCAATGGAATTTATGTGGCCGTGGTCAACCGGGTAGGACACGAAACCGGCAACATCCGAGGTAATGAAAGTGCCGGCGACGGCCTGGAGTTCTGGGGCCGCTCGTTCCTCTGCGACCCGTTCGGCAAAGTGCTGGCCGAGGCCTCGCAAGATAAAGAAGAGATCCTGGTCGGCGAGATTGATTTGCGCACGATGGAAGACATCCGCCGTAATTGGCCTTTTCTGCGCGACCGCCGCATTGATAGCTACGGCCCCATCACGCAGCGTTTTCTGGACTGAGAAAGAATTGAGTCATCAGGTCATTGAGTCATTTACGATTTATGAGGTACGATTTCCCGATTTGGAATTTCTAATTACTGAATACGATTTTGGAAATCCGTGTTGATCTGTGTTCATCCGTGGCGAATTGCTTGTCTTGGCTGAATGCTGAGTGCTGACTGCTGAGTACTTTTGTCTTGAAACTCGAAACTCGAAATTCGAAACTTCCCTGCCGTCCGCGGAAGCTGACGGAAGCCCTGAAGCCGGCCTCGCTCGGATATCGCATGCCGGCCGAATGGGAGCCGCACGCAGCTACTTGGATTGCCTGGCCACACAACACTGACGACTGGCCGGGCAGGTTTGAGCCTGTCCCCTGGGTTTATGGGGAGATTGTTCGTCACCTGGCCCGCGTAGAACCGGTCCACATCATCGTGAACAGCGTGCAGCTTGAAGCTGACGCCCGCAAAATTCTGGCTTCCGTCGGGGTTGATCTGACTCAGATCTCATTTCACCGCTGGAGCACGGACCGCGTGTGGACCCGCGACTCCGGGCCGATTTTCATCCGGCGTGATGACCACTCTTCCGGCAAACGTCTGGGACGGCCGGCGAAACGCTCCGAATTCGGCGACCTCTCCTGTCCTCTGGCCCTCACCCACTGGCACTTCAACGCTTGGGCCAAGTATTCCAATTGGCAGAAGGATGCACGCCTTCCCACCCACATTGCCGGGCTGCTGCAGCTTCCCACCTGGCAGCCCATTGCCGTGGTTAAGGGTGAGCAATACCGCATTGTGCTCGAAGGCGGCAGTATAGACGTCAACGGCCACGGGACCATGCTCACCACGGAAGAGTGCCTGCTCAGCGCGGTGCAGGCGCGTAATCCCGGCCTTGACCGGCGATGCATGGAGGGCGTTTTTGCCGATTATCTGGGAGTGCGAAAGGTGATCTGGCTGAATAACGGCATCGCCGGCGACGATACCCACGGCCACATTGACGACATTGCCCGCTTCGTGGGCCCCAGCACCGTGCTGGCAGCGGTGGAGAAAGATCCGCACGACGTGAACTTTGCCCCGCTGGCAGAAAACCTGGCCCGCCTGCACGCTTCCACCGATCAGGATGGCCGTCCGCTGCGCGTGGTTGAGCTTCCTATGCCTGAGCCAATCTTTTACGAAGGCATACGGCTGCCGGCGAGCTACGCCAATTTCTACATCGCTAACGGATTGGTGCTGGTCCCGGTGTTTAATGACGCCAACGACCGCCTGGCGTTAGGCATCATTGCATCGCTGCTGCCCCAGCGCAAGGTGGTGCCAATCTACTGCGGTGACTTCATCTGGGGGTTTGGAGCTATTCACTGCATGACACAGCAACAACCAAAGTAGAATTGCACTCAGTACTCTGAAAAAATCGATTTTCAGTCGAAAAAAAATTGCCCGGCGGCATCGCCGGGCAACCCAAGATAACTTCAACTGTAGGTCTTGGTTATCTTTCAACGTCAATACTTACAACATCACATCCTTACAACTTGTTTTCATCCTTACCAACTTATCTCTTGGCAACAAATACTCCGATTGCCAAAGAGGCTAGAGCCAGCAGTGCAAGCAAAGGAAGAGGGGAAGCCGTTTGTGGCAGGCCCTGTGCACTCTGATTGCCGGCGCTCTCGCTGGTTGAAGCGGTCTGGTCAGAGGTGGAAGCTGACGTCCCCTGATCAGAAATCGAGCCGCGATTCTTCGAAGAGGCTGCGGTCTGGTCGCTGGTCGCACTGCTCGGATTCGAGCTTTGCGATGAGGCCGAAGTACCGCTGCTTGGAGTGCCGTAGTTCGTTGAGCTTTGTGAGCTCGACGTTGCTGAGTTTTGCGAAGTTGAAGCGGTGGTATCGCTGGTTGTTGGGGTTGGAGGCATACCCGCAGAACCAGGCGCCGCAGCCGCGCTGCTACTCGGGCTCGTCGTGCTGGTTGAACTGCTGGTGCTGGGATTGCTGCTCGTTGTCCCCTGCGCTGAGGTATCGCTCTGGGGAGTGGTGCTGGTGCCGGAAGTGCCAGTCGCTGAAGAGCTGGTGCTTCCCGTAGCCGAACTGGGGGGGGTAGTTCCGGACGAAGTCATATCCGAAGAGCTTGACGGCGAGGTAGCCGACGCGCTGCCGGGATTGCTCGAAGTCGAGCAGCTCGAGGAAACCATGCTCGCGCTGTCAACGTTGAAGGTGCTGCCACTGGGGGTGCCGGTCACAGAGAGAGTGTGGCCAACATGATCGAGGCGCTGAGACAGCCCTGAACGGTTTGTGATTGTCCAGAGGAGGAAGAGGCCCCGGTTGCGCTTTGGTCTGAGGTTGAACTCGGTGTAGTTGCTGATCCGGTAGAAGAAGTTGGGTTTGATTGCGTCGAGGAGGGCTGTGTCTGGTCGGGGGTTTGGCCCGTCTGACTGCTCTGGCTCGATGTGCTGGGTTGTGTACTACTACTGCCTGAACTGCTTGAGGTCTGTGCTATCGCCATACCGGCGGACAGCAGCAGAATTGAAATGCCATATACAAGTTTCGTCATAGATGCTACTCCTAGATTGAGTTCTGCCCTGAACTTCCGTAGCTCTCGCCGGCCCGGCGAGCATAGTGAAGCCAGTTATATGAGTGTTTAGAAATGAGTAAACAGCGGGGGGTTTGCTTGGAGAATAGGTATTTAATCGACCTTAGATTCAGGCTACGACAGCTCTGGATACGCCGATTACGGCAAGTCCCGTCATTCAGCAGCTCGGCGTATGAAGGTCAGCAACAACCCTGCGCCGCAATCAGCACGTTTATTTTCCTAAGCACATCGATTTCGCTAATATGAAATCACGCCATGAGCACTCCAGACGAACTACGAACGCCCGATGAACTCTGGATGGAAGAAGCGCTGCGTGAGGCCCAGCGCGCGCATGCCCAGGACGAAGTTCCCGTGGGCGCCGTGGTGGTGCATGAAGGCCAGATCATCGGCCGAGGATACAATCGCAATCGAACGGATTCAGACCCCACCGCACACGCGGAGATTGTTGCGCTGCGCGAGGCCGGCACACACTTGGGCAATCACCGGCTGGGCAGTTGCCAGATGTTTGTGACCATCGAGCCGTGCGCCATGTGTTGTGGCGCTCTGATCCATGCTCGCCTCGCCCGCCTAGTGTATGGCGCAGACGATCCGAAAGCCGGTGCGGTGCATTCAATGATGCAAGTCTTGAATCATCCGCAACTGAACCATCGCATGGAAGTGACCGGCGGTGTGCTGGCGGGAAAATGCGCCGAGATAATGCAAGCGTTTTTTGAACAACGGCGAGGAATGAAAACTAAAGGGAAGGGTTGAAGCCGATGTTATAAGGGTTGAAGCCGATGTTATAAAGATACGCGCAAAGCCCCTTCCTTCTTTCAGAACGATAATAATGAAATTGTAAAACGCTTATGAAACAGATGTGGAACTTAGAGCATTTGTGATTGGTATATCCCGCTTGGCATTGCTGCCGCTCAGCGCGTGCCGGGGACACGCCCGTAATTAATTCGCCAATGGACTACTTTCCAAAGTAGCCTGCACTTGATTTCCGTTCTCAGGGTGATACTATACCCCCCGCTCTTCTGGAAGCTGCGCGGGCACGCCCTTCCAATTCTCACACTCGCACGTTGTTCCACGAACAAAACCACTGGAGGATAAACCTAATGGACAATGCTACTTTCAGCTTTCGGCTGTGGCTCCGGCGCTTGAGCCTCGGGCTATTTTTCTGTGCTCTCTCCCTGTGCTTGGTTCCGACGATATCGGCTCAGGAGATGGGACGTCCTGAGATCCTGGCTGCCGAGCACGCCGTGTCGCTGCCGCTACGCGAATTGCCTACGCTTACTGAGGTTCCAGGATTCCGCGCGAAACTTGTTCACCTGATTCCGCAAGCCGCGACCACGCAACCCGATGGGGCGCTGCAGACAGAGACAACCCCAGCAGTCGCCACTACCGCAGGACTGAATTTTGCCGGAGTGGGAAACGGCGATTACGGCTTCACACCGAATGCCGCTCCTCCGGATACAAATGGCGCAGTGGGCGCGACGCAGTATGTGCAATGGGTCAATGAATCCTTTGCCGTTTTTGACAAGAGCACCGGCTCGCTCATAAAAGGTCCCGTGGCCGGCAACCAATTATTCCAGGCATTGGGTTCTTCCCATCCATGCGCGGTCAATAATGACGGCGATCCAATTGCACAGTATGACAAACAGGCCGGCCGCTGGGTGTTGACCCAGTTCTCGGTTACCGGAGGTCCGCCGTTCTTCCAGTGCGTGGCAGTATCAACCACATCGGACGCCACCGGAAGCTACCACGTGTATGCCTTCCAACAGCCCAACTTCAATGATTATCCGAAATTGGGCGTGTGGCCAGACGCTTACTATGTGACGTTCAATATATTCACCAACACCTTCCAAGGAGCAAGGGTGTGCGCGTTCGACCGCGCCGCCATGCTGAGCGGCGCAGCCGCCACACAGGTGTGCTTCCAATTGAGCTCCAGCTTCGCGTCTCTGCTGCCGGCTGACCTGGATGGCGCATCAGGCGCCACGGGCAGTACCTCCGCTCCTCCGGCGGGGACGCCTAACTTCCTGGTCAACTTCGGAAGCAATTCACTTCGTCTCTGGAGATTTCACGTGGATTTTGCCACCCCCGGCAATAGCACATTGACGGGGCCGACTACGATTCCGGTAGCCGCGTTTGCTGCGGCCTGCCGGGGAGGAGGCGCTTGTATTCCTCAGTCCAGTACATCCCAGAAGCTGGATTCGCTGGCAGATCGATTGATGTACCGCCTCGCGTACCGAAACTTCGGTACCCACGATGCGCTGGTGGTAAACCACTCCGTTACCGTGGGAAAAGGCAAAACATCCAGGGCAGGCATTCGCTGGTATGAACTACGGAGTTCGACGCCGGGCTCTGGCAACTTTTCCGTGTTCCAGCAGGGGACCTTTGCTCCCGACAGCACCTTCCGCTGGATGGGCAGCATTGCCATGGACAAAGTGGGAGATATTGCTGTGGGATACAGCGCGTCCAGTTCGAGCGTATTTCCCAGTATCCGTTATAGCGGACGCGTTTCCAGCGATGCCCTCGGCACACTAGAATCCGAGAATGTGCTGCAGGCCGGCGGCGGGTCGCAGTTAACCAATCTGAGCCGGTGGGGCGATTACAGCAGCATCACCATTGACCCCAGTGACGACTGTACGCTTTTCTATACCACGGAGTATCTGAAGGCGAGCGGCACGTTTAACTGGAGCACTCGAATCGGCAGTTTCAAATTCCCGGGCTGTAACTAAGTTCAACCGGATCATACAATTCCAGATCAACTTGACGGGCCACACAAGCGCAACCAGTGGCCCGTCATTTTTTATTTGTAGGAAGATGTTTTTATTTGTAGGAAGATGCAGGTTTTTCTTCAACAGCCGAAGTGACATGACGGGATAGCTGGTGAAGATAGCGGCTCCTGATAGAATTGGGATGAAAAACTCGCTTGGCGCGGAGAGGTGCGTGAGTGGTTGTATCGGGGGTTCAAATCGCTCCCTCTCCGCCAGAATCTCTAGTCCCACTTTCTTGCTTCAACCGACTCTAAGCCAACTTCAGGCTCCGCAGGTCATACTGCAGCAGGTCGCCGATGCGGTCCACGCTGATATCCGCGGGCGGCAGCGTGGCCAGCACTTGCGCGTCATGAGCGTAGTGCCCTTGTTTCGGAAACACCGTAGTAACTTTATCTCCCCAGATCTTTTTCACCGCAGTCAGGATGCGCAGTTTATCGTCAATCAACACGTAGTGCTCGGCGGGAAAGCGGCACTCCACGTCATCTAACTCCTGCTCTTTATGGATGTAGATGAGGACGTTGCCCTCGACCGCTTCGGAAATCCCCGAACACTCTGCCTTGTGTGGCTGAAAGACAACATCGCCATCCGACAGGACCACGGCTTTGCCCCATTGCTTCACGTGATCGACTACATCGAGCGAATCGGGGTAAAGCCGGGTGGCAAAAGGATAGTTCAACAGGAAATGAGAGACCGTCAGCAGGCCGGGATCGCGCGGATGCTCAATGCGGTAGCGCTGTAGCGCTCCCAGATAGTCGGCGTAACCGATTTCGTCACGAAGTTGCTCGAAAATCTCCCAATAACGCGCGGACCGGTCAGGTCCGACCTGCAGCTCCAGATGACGCTTCAGATCGGCCGTCACGCGGTCATTGTCAAGCAGTGTGTTATCTACATCGAACAGAAAAACCAGTTTGTCTTTGGCGGCCATGATCGTTCTTTAGCTTACAGGTGATTCGCGAATTTCTTTACCCAGGAACTTTGCAGCCGCCTTATCCAACAGCCACCACAGCCTTCCCTTTACGGGATGCACAAGCTGAGCCGGCAACTGCTCCGGTTCATATTTGCCTTCGAGCACTGCTTTTACCGGTATAGCTTTTTCATCGCCACTGACAAGAAAAATCACGTTGGCGGCGCCATTAAAAACCGGGGCTGTCATGGTAATGCGGTCGGTATAGAATTTGCCTACCCAGTTGGAAACAACCAGTCTTTTTTTCTCATGCAGAGCCTTTGTTCCTGGAAAAAGCGAAGCCGTATGCCCCTCAGGGCCGAGGCCCATTAAGACAATATCAAAGCGGGGAAATTTTGCAGGCCTAAGCTTGAAAAAGCGGCGAAGTTCGCGCTCGTAACTATGGGCTGCGCGCCCGGCGTCGGGGTCTTCACTTCGGATGCGATGCACATTACCCTCGGGCACGGGCACTTTACGCAACATAGCTTCGTTGGCCATGCGGTAATTGCTATCTTTATGATCGGGCGGCACGTGGCGCTCGTCTCCCCAAAAGAAATGAACATTCTGCCAGGGAAATTGTTCGCGCAATTTGGCGCCATCAGCCAGCAACTTATATAAATCTTCAGGAGTAGAGCCGCCTGAGAGCGCAAGGGTGCATTGCTTCCTCGCGCGCACCGCTTGTTTGGTGGAATCAAGAATCAGCTCCGCCGCCATACGGCATAGCTGATTGCGGTCGGGCGCGATCTTGATTTCGGGTTTCATGCAGGGGTTCGAATCGGAACCGGCCTTGCTTACTTCCAATGATGATCTTTATCAATATCGCGCCAGGCGTGGCCGTCGCGGGCCAGCAACTCATCCGCTTCCTTCGGCCCCCAGGAACCTGCGGCATAGTTGGGAAATGACCGCGGAGGCAGGGCTTTCCACACATCCAGAACCGGGGTGATGACCGCCCAGCCGGCCTCGACCATGTCGGCGCGTTGAAACAGCGTGGCGTCGCCGATCATGCAATCGTAGAGTAGGCGTTCGTAGCCGGTGCTGGGACGGCTGCCGAAGTAATCCACATAGTTGAAGTTCATTTTCACCGTTCCCTGCTGCATGATCGGTCCCGGCACCTTGGCGCCAAATTGCAAAGAGATGCCCTCATCGGGCGCGATGTGGATCACCAATTCGTTTCTCTGCAGGCTCCCCACCGGAGTGTCGCGAAACAAAATAAACGGAGCACGGTGAAAGCGGATAGCAATCTCCGTAGCGCGTGAGGCCAGCCGCTTGCCGGTACGCAGATAAAACGGGACCTTGGCCCAGCGCCAGTTATCGATGAGCAGCCTGAGCGCAACATAGGTTTCGGTATTCGATTGCGGCGAAACATCGGGCTCGGCACGATAGGCGGGCACACGCTGACCATCTGTTGTGCCTTCGCCGTATTGGCCGCGCACAGTCTTGCTCAGCACCTCTTCCGGACTAAAGGGTTGAAGAGCATGCAGGACTTTTGCCTGCTCGTCGCGCACGGAATCCGCCTCGAACGAAATCGGCGGTTCCATGGCGGTAAGCGAGACGAGCTGAAAGAGATGGTTAGGAACCATGTCGCGCAGCGCGCCCGCGGTTTCATAGTAACCGCCGCGCTGCTCCACGCCCACGGTCTCAGCCGCGGTGATCTGCACATGATCGATGAAGTGCCTGTTCCAGATAGGCTCGAAAATGCTGTTGCTGAAGCGGAACATCATCAGGTTTTGCACCGTCTCTTTGCCCAGATAGTGATCGATGCGGTAGATTTGCCGCTCTTCCAGTACTTTCTTGATGTCGGCATTCAGGGCGCGGGCCGACTCCAGGTCATGGCCAAACGGTTTTTCGATGATCACGCGCCGCCACTGGCCATTTTGCTCCTCGGTCATGCCCGCGGCGCCAAGCTGCTTCACAATTTCACTGAAAAAGCGGGGAGCCACGGCAAGATAGTAAAAGAGATTGCCCTGGGTTTTGTGTTTGTTGCCGATCTCAACTAACTGCTTCTTCAGTACCTGGTAAGCGTTGGTGTCAGAAAAATCGCCGCGCACGTAGTAGATGCGCTCCTGAAACCACGCCCAAATCTTGGGATCAACGGGGCTGGTGGCGAAGGTCTTAATATCTTCGGCCAGCTTCTGGCGAAACGACTCAGTGGTGAAATCGTTATAGCCAAAACCGACGATGGCCAATTGCTGAGAAAGCAGGTTGCCGGCGGCTAGATTGCAAAGAGCGGGAATGAGTTTGCGCTTGGTGAGGTCTCCGGCCGCGCCGAAGATCACCATAACACAGGGATCGCTAGGTCTTCCGGCCTGCTGATTATCTTCTGTCATGTGCCTCGTTTTCCTAAAATATTCCTTAAGTTCCCAACGTGATTCCCTTGTCTTCCCAGACGCGAAAGCCGCCCAGGAAAGCATTATTATTGTTTCCCAATTTGGTATTCGGAAGCAGCTCTTTCAGCTTGGCTGCGTTTCCTCCGCCCAGTACCACCTGGTTCGCTTCCAGCGCCTCTCGTAGCAGTGCGGCGACCTTGGCTACCTCGCGGCGCCACTTCTTTTTTCCCAGGCGCTCCAGGCCGCGCAGGCCAAGGTAATCTTCGTAGGTGCCTTTTTTGTACGGCAGATGGGCCAGTTCCATGGGCTGCAGAATGCCGTTGGCAATCATCGCGGAACCCAGCCCGGTTCCAAGCCCCAAAAACAACATGCGGCCTTTTTTGTAGCTTCCCAGCGCCTGCATGGCGGCGTCGTTGTGTATCCTGACGGGACGCCCGAAGGCTTTGTTGTAATTAAATTTTACCCAGCCCGGACCGAGATTGTGCGGTTCGCGCAGCGGCCTGCCGTGAACCACCGGGCCGGGATAGCCAATGGTGACGGCATCATACTTCCAATCTTTAACCAGGTTTTTCACCTGCTGGGCCATTTTGGCAGCGGTCAACTTCGGACCAGACGGGATCTCGCGACGTTCTTTTTCGCCGCTGGCCAGCACTTTGACGTGCGTGCCGCCGACATCAATGACGAGGACCCTGCGGGGCTTCTTCTTCGCTTTCTCGGCGCGCTTGCGAATGGGCGCAGACTCAGCGGACGAAACTGTGGCGGCCTCGGCCGGCTCTTGGGTTAAGAATTCAGGATTTGGGTTTTCTGAGTCAGTGTTCATGCTGTGTTGACATCGTCAAGTTTCAAATTCTTTTTGTAATTTCGGTACAACCTGCAGCATGTTGTACTTTAACCGATCAACTCTATTTCTTTTCAACATGACCACCAAACTCGAAGCGCAGCGCCGATAGTATCTTTTGGGCAAAGTCTCCTTCTCCGCGCGAGGTGAAGCGCTGATACAAAGCTTCGCTGAGCACCGGCGCCGGGCAGCCTTCATCAATGGCGGCGGTAATGGTCCAGCGGCCTTCGCCGGAATCGGAGACGCGGCCCGAAAAAGTTTTCAAGTCCGGCTGCTTGAACAAGGCGCTGGCGGTGAGATCGAGCAGCCAGGAGGCAATCACGCTTCCCCGGCGCCAGACCTCAGCAATATCAGGAAGATTGAAATCATACTGGTAGTGTTCCGAATGACGCAACGGGGTGGTCTCGGCATCGATTTCGTGCTTCTGTTTGCCGACATTGGCGTGCCGCAAAATGTTAAGCCCTTCGGCATAGGCAGCCATGATGCCGTATTCGATTCCGTTGTGCACCATCTTGACGAAGTGTCCGGCGCCGACAGGGCCGCAATGCAGGTATCCTTCCTCGGCGGTTCCCGCAGCTTTCTCTCTATCCGGCGTGCGAGGAATATTGCCCAATCCGGGAGCCAGTGTCTTGAAAATGGGATCAAGGCGCGTGACGATATTAGTATCGCCGCCGATCATCTGGCAGTAGCCACGCTCCAGGCCAAAGACTCCGCCGCTGGTCCCGACGTCCACATAATAGATGCCCTTCGCCGCGAGCTCTTGAGCACGGCGAATGTCATCGATGTAGTAGGAATTACCACCGTCAATGATGGTGTCTTCCTTCTGCATGCGTGGGGCAAGCTCCTGAAGCTGGCTGTCAACCACTGCCGCCGGAATCATGAGCCACACTGCGCGGGGTTTATTCAGCTTGGCGATAAATTCATCGAGCGACGAGACACCGGTTGCGCCTTCATTGGCCAGTCCCTTCACAGCGTCCGCGCTGCGGTCAAAGACGACGCATTGATGCCCACCACGCATGAGGCGGCGCACCATGTTGGCGCCCATCCGCCCCAGGCCGATCATTCCCAGTTGCATGCTTGCTCCCTTTCAGAATGAAACTGTAGCTACTCTACGACAATATCTGCCTGATGATGGACTCGAGCTTCGCCAGGTCTGCCTGCACGTTTTTCCCAATATGCACCCGCAAGGTGCGCCGGTTTCGTTCGGCGAGCACTTGGAAGTCGCCACGGGCCTGCGCCGCCTTGACGATGCCAAAGGTATATTTCTGTCCGGGCACGGGCAGATCCATGGCGTCGTCGCAGGTAATCTGCAGGAAGACTCCGCTGTTGGGACCGCCTTTGTAGGCCTGGCCGGTGGAATGCAGAAAGCGCGGTCCAAAGCCGAGGCACGTGGCCACCTGTTTGCGATCGCGGACGGCATGACGTATGGCCTGCAACTGCTGTTCGTGCACGTCATTCATCTCGATGTAAGCCAACATGGCGAAATAGTCGCCGCCCGTCAAACGGTCAAGATGGGCTTTCAAATAATTCGGCAGAGAGGTGTTTGTACCAACGGTTTTCTTGAGCGCATCAGCATTCTTTTCGTCGGTAAACAGTTTGATGCCATCCTGTTCATAGATCGGAGACTCGGGAGGAAGCGCGCCCTTTTGCTCGTACTCGGTGGTCAGCTTGCGGGTTGCGACCTTGCTGGCTTCAACGTCTGGCTGATTGAAGGCATTGATTCCGATAATCGAGCCGGCGACGGCGGTGGCAATTCCCCAACGGAAACATTCACCGCCTAGATCGTACACGTCATTAATGGAGATGCGTACGGTCGGATGTCCGCCATGCTCCAGGGCATCCACGGCGGCATCCTGTTTGGCATCAGGAGCGGCTTGCAATCGCAGATAAACGAAGACGCGGTCCGCGCCGTAGATAGCGGGATCGTCGGGCGCCTCGCGGTCCACCGGAACCAATCCTTTGCCCTCTTTGCCCGTCGATTCGGCCAGCAACTGCTCCAGCCATGCGCCTAGATCGTGGATTCCAGGCGAAGCGATGATGGTGACTTTGTCGCGTCCGCGGGTGGCGAGCACACCGAGGATATTGCCCAGTACCACGCCGGGGTTTTCTTCGATGGGAACCGTGGGAGCGCAGGCATGGACCATCTCCTCAGCGCAGTCCAGCAGTTTAGCAACATCCACGCCCATGACGGCGCCGGGAATCATGCCGAAATCAGAGAGCGCGGAGTAACGCCCGCCAATCGAGGGCACACCGAAAAAGATGTGGCGAAAGCCCTCGCGCTCGGCAACCTTCTGCAACTGTGATCCGGGGTCGGTAATGGCTATGAAACGCTTCCCTGCTTCTTTTTCGCCGAGCGTGTGCTTCACTCGCTCGAAAAAATATTGCTTATAAATATTGGGTTCAAGCGTTGTTCCTGATTTGCTGGAGACGATGAAAACCGTCCTGGCCAGGTCCACAGCATTCTCCCGGGCTTTGATCTGCGCGGGATCAGTGGAATCGAGAACGTGCAGTTCAGGAAAACCGGGAATCTTGCCGAAGGTCATCCTTAGCACTTCGTGACAAAGGCTCGATCCACCCATGCCCAGCAGCAACACATGTGTGAAGCCGGCAGCCTTTACCTCTTCGGCAACGTCTTTGAAGTGCTGAATGCGGGCCAGTTGCTCTTCGGTGATGTTCAGCCATCCCAGCCAGTTGCTTTCATCAGTGTTTGTCCATAAGGATGCGTCGCGCGCCCACAGGTGGCGGACCTTTTCGTTTTTCTTCCAGTCTTCGAGTGACGTTTTCACGGCAGCGTCGAGGTCTGGCGGCAGCTTGTAGCTCTGGCGGTTGGTTTTGGCTTCTTCAAGGTTCTGCCCCTTGCGGTCAACGGCTTTGAGCAGTTTGTCAAAAGCGTCGGCAAAGAGCTGCACCCCTTCAACCAGGACTTTGTCAGTGACTTCTTTCATGGAGATGCCGGCGCGCTCGAGAGAATCCATCACATTTTGCGCGCCTTGCAAGTCTTCTGTGAGGCTCTGGCGTGGATGGCCATGGTTGCGAAAAGCATCGAGAGTGGCGGGAGGGACCGTATCGACCGTCACAGGGCCGATCAACTCTTCCACGTAAACCACGTCGCGGTAGGCGGGATTCTTGCTGCTGGTGCTCGCCCACAGCACGCGCTGCGTCTGCGCGCCATGAGAAGCCAGTGCCTGCCATGCCGGGCCGCTGAAAATTTCTTTGTAGAACCGATAGGTGAGCTTGGCATTGGCAATCGCCACCTTGCCGCCTAAGTCGTTTAGCAGCGCCTGCTGCTTTTCATCTTTTGTCTCAGCCAGCCTGGTTTTGATTAGGTTATCGATTGCAGTATCAATCCTGCTGATAAAGAAGCTGGCAACGCTTGCAACCTTGCTCAAATCGCCGCCCTGCTGGGCAAATTCTTCCAATCCCGCGATATAGGCGCGGGCAACTTTTTCGTAGGCATCGCGCGAGAACAGCAGCGTGACGTTCACGTTGATGCCTTCGCCGATCAGCTCTTGCACGGCAGGAATTCCTTCCGCCGTCGCCGGAACCTTGATCATCACGTTCTCGCGTGCCACCGCTTTCCACAGGCGACGGGCTTCCTGCAGCGTTCCCATGGTGTCATGCGCCAGGGTAGGAGAAACTTCCAGGCTCACGTAGCCATCGCGCCGCTTGCTTTGCTCGTAAACCGGCCTGAGCAGGTCGGCCGCATCCTGGATATCGCGCACCGCAAGCCGCTCGTAGAGCGACTTGGCATCGAGCTTCTGTGCCTCAGCGGAATCAAGCAGCTCTTTGTAGTCGGTGCAGCCGGTGATCGCCTTCTCGAAGATGGCAGGGTTCGAAGTGACACCGCGCAATCCATCTTCTTGGATGAGCCGCTGCAGTTCGCCGCTGGTAATCAGGCTGCGGCGAATGTAATCGAGCCAGATGGATTGTCCGTATTGCTGCAGCTCTAACAGAGGGTTCGTGGTGGCAACGGTCATAGGATCTTCCTTTTCTTTGCTGGTTCTAGGTGGACAACCGCAAATGTCGGTGCTACTCAAGCATGAAGTCTTTCATTTGATTCTACTTCGCGACTACGCCCAACTGCTGCCTGGCCGCCGCGACCACGTTGTCGACGGTAAAGCCGAATCTCTTCTGCAGCTCTTTCAGCGGCGCT
>QIAW01000556.1 GCA_003225655.1 Acidobacteriota bacterium | reverse complement strand
CTTGGGCATACCTTATGCCACCCCTAACGGGGCTGTTTGTCGCTTGTGAAGAATTGCCATCCAAGAAGGATCAACAAGCCATGGAGATTCAAGAAGATCAAGCATATTCTAGTTTTCAAAGAGCAGCCCCGAAAAGAGTTACAACGGGCATTTCGTGGCAAAGGTAAAAAACGGCATTCTTGAATGCCAAGAGAATCATGCACCGGCGATTGCTGATATTTCAGGGTTTGATATCACTTTACTAAAAGGCAAATCCAGAATCTGGCATATGCCTGCGGCGCCGGGGCTGAAGCCGATTTGTTTTTGCGTCTCAACACGGGCCTGAAAGGCCCGCTCTTTCACGGTAGCGGACACAGTAAATTGTGGAACCGCCATAGGCCAAACCGGGGTGAAGCTCATGGGTTAGGTATGTTGTCCAGAACCCTTCGAGAAATGTGGTTCAGCCTTGAATCCATCAAAATCGGCGCCTGATAAGATTCATACGCTCAGTTGCAGCCAAGACAATCGGCTGCAGAGACAGACCATGAAGATCAAACAGATTCGTACCCGCCTGGTCGAGTGGCGCGGCAAAACCGTTCCCTTGCCGCCGCACTTTTGCACTAATCCCATGGACGTGCTCTCGCTTCCCCAGGCCTCCATGCAGACGTTTACCTTCCACGGCTGGCTGGTGGTCGAAATCTTTACCGATAACGGACTGGTGGGCATCGGCAATGCTGCCCTGGCCCCGCCCATTACCAAGCAGGTGATCGATCAATACCTGAAGCCGCTGGTGATCGGGGCCGATCCCTGGGACATCGAGTTTCTCTGGCAGCACATGTATCGCAAGACCATGGCCTTTGGCCGCAAGGGCATTGGCATGGCCGCGATCAGCGCCATTGATATTGCGCTGTGGGACATCCTGGGCAAATCCGCGAAGCAGCCGGTGTACCGCCTACTGGGCGGCAGGACCAAGCCACGCATTCCGGTTTACGCCAGCCGGCTGTACAGCGTGGCCCTGGAGGAACTCGCCGCCGAGGCCAGGCGCTACAAAAACGACGGCTACAAAGCCATGAAGCTGCGCTTCGGCTGGGGACCGACCGATGGCGCCGAAGGGATGCAGCGCAATGTCGCTCTAGTGCGCACCGTGCGCGAGGCCGTGGGCGATGGAATTGATGTCATGGCCGACGCCTACATGGGCTGGACGCTCGATTACGCCAAGCGCATGCTCCCGCTGCTCGAGCCCTTCAACCTGCGCTGGCTGGAAGAGCCGGTGATTCCTGATGACATCCACGGTTATGCGGAGCTGAAATCGTGCAAGAAAATCCCCATCGCCGGCGGCGAGCACGAGTTTACTCTTTATGGATTTCGCGAGCTGATCGAGGCGCGCGCGGTGGATTACATCCAGTTTGATACTAACCGCGTAGGCGGCATCAGCCAGGCGCGCAAGATTGCGGCGCTCGCCGAAGCCTATTCCATTCCCGTGATCCCGCACGCCGGCCAGATGCACTTCCCGCCCGTGGAGGTGGAAGTCGGCAACGAATTGTTCTGGTACATCTTCGAAGGCGAACCCAAAGCCAAAGACGGATTCATCGATCTGGATGAGAATCTTCCCGGCCTCGGTCTGACAATTAATGAAGAGGCGTTGAAAAAGTTCGGAGTCAACGAGTAACCGCGCGGCTGCCAAAAGCGATTACCCAGCTTCCGCGTGATGCGATTGCGTGCGATGGAAAGCTCTAGTTCAGCCTGGCTTAAAACTTTTGCTGCCAACTCGACCGGTCTCACATTGTGATCCTACGCTGGGCGGGATTTAACTGCTTCTTCATACCACTCTAACCAGCCATTCACAAACATTCACTAGCATCTTTGCAATCGCTTTTTATCTTTTCCAATTATAAGGAGGGAACCATGCATTTTCTCCATCGTCGTCTTTTCCTGATTACTGCAACCGTCACCATGTTCTGTGCCGCTGAGGCCACCGCGCAGGAGCGCAAGGGACAGATTACCGGCCGTGTCACAGATTCAACCCACGCCGTGCTGCAGGGCGCGCGTATAGAAGTGCAGCCCACCGGACAGGCAGTTGCTTCCGACAGCCAGGGCCAGTATGCAATCTCGGGCTTGGTCCCCGGGCACTACACGCTGGCGATCTCATACGTAGGATTTACACCCTTTTCTGCCGATGTAAACGTTGTTGCCGGGCAGACGGCAAACCTGGACGCCATGCTCCAGGTCGAAGCCAAGGGCGAAGAAATCACGGTGCATGCGGAGCGCGAATACGGCGAGGTGGAGGCGCTCAACCGCCAGCGTACCGCCGACAATATCTTGCAGGTGCTGCCTTCTGAAGTCATCACCAGCCTGCCTAACACCAACGTTGCCGATGCCGTGGGCCGGCTGCCCAGTGTCTCCCTCGAGCGCGACGAGGGCGAAGGCAAATACGTGCAGATTCGCGGCACCGAACCCCGCCTGAGCAACGTGACTATCGACGGATTGCACTTGGCTTCACCTGAAGGCGTACGCAATGTGAAGCTCGATGTTATTCCCTCCGACCTGATTGATTCCGTGGAAGTCAGCAAGACGCTCTCTGCCAACCAGGAGGCAGACGCCATCGGCGGATCGGTAAACCTGGTGACAAAAAGCGCGCATGACGATCCCTACGTCAGCGTACTCGCCATGGGCGGATATACGCCGCTGCAGACCGGCCGCTGGCTTGACCAGTTCAGCGCCACCGCCGGCCAGCGCTTTGGCAAAGAGAAGCGTCTGGGCATACTCTTCGGCGGCAGTTTCGACTGGAACGAGCGCGGCATTTACGACATTGAACCTTCGCAGGGGTTCAACACCCTCGCAAACGGGCAAACATTCTCGGGTCCCAACAGCATAGACTACCGGGATTACTGGTATAACCGGACCCGCTACGGTTTTGGCGGTACGCTCGACTACAAGCTGGGAGAGTTTTCTTCGGTGTACCTCCGCGGCCTGTTCTCCCACTTTAACGATTTCGGACAGGATTGGATTTATTCGCCTTCCGTTGGCACCTTCGGAGCCACACCTGCAACCGACCCGGCGGCCTCAGACGGCAACATGGGCTTCACCCACGTGTGGCGCAGACCGGAGCAGCGCATCTTCAGCGTGGCAGCCGGCGCCCGCCACGACATAGGAACCACGATCATCGTTTACGACCTCTCACTCGGCCAGGGACGCCAGATCGGCGGGTTTCCCCGGGCCAGCTTCAATGGCCCCTCCAATGTGCAGTTCGGGGTAGATACCTCGCATCCCTTCACTCCGCAATTTCCGGTACTGAATAACGTCAACATCTTCGACCCAAGCGCCTATGTACTTGATGGCTACCAGACACAAAACAATCACAACTACGAGCGTGACGTCACGGGATCGTTCTCTGTGATCCACCAATACAACATCGGCACGCATTACGGCTCATTCGAAGCCGGGTCGAAGGTGCGTGACTCCCGCAAGAGCCAGCTCGATAATCAGCATTTCTTCGATGCTGACGATACTCTTCCCTTAAGTTCAGTGCTGGGAACCTTCAGGGACCCGAATTATTATTTTGGGAAATATCAATTCGGCCCGATCTCGGATTGGAACAAAATTCTCACTCTCGTCAACGCCAACCTGGGAAGCACGATCACGCCAAACACGAACAAAGACCTGCTGCGCTCAATTCCCAACGATTACATCACGAGCGAACGGGTATCGGCAGGATACGCGATGAATACCATCAACTTCGGCCCGGTACGCCTGCAAACCGGCGTACGCATCGAAGCGACGGCCGAGTCATTCCTGGGCAATCATGTGTTCTCGAACGGCAGTAAGTATTTAACGACCGTGCCGGTCACGGGAAACCACGATTACATCGATGTCTTACCCAGCGTGCAGTTGCAGTACTCCTTTGGCGCAAACAAGATTCGCGCTGCCTATGGCATGGGAATTGCCCGTCCTAACTTTGCAGACCTGCCGCCTTTCATTACTGAAGATGACAAAAAGAACACAGTGAAAGTCGGTAATCCTGCGCTGCGGCCCACGCGCGCCAACAACTACGACATTCTGTTCGAGCGCTATCTCAAACCCGCGGGTGTAATTCAGTTCGGGGCGTTTTACAAAGATTTGAGGAACCCTATCTACGAGAATGTGGAAACGGACATTACGACCGGAACGTTTGCCGGATTCCAGCAGTTTCAAGCAATTAACGGGCCGCGCGCACATATCACGGGAATTGAGATGACCTGGCAACAGCACCTGTCATTCCTGCCCGGCCCGATGAATGGCACCGGAGTAAGAGCAAACTACAGCTACACGACCTCGCAGGCCGGCTTCCCCGCAGGCTTCGGACGGACCGATCACCCGGCGCTGTTGCGCCAGGCACCGAACAACTGGAACTTTGACCTGACCTACGACAAGAAAGGCTTCGCGGGACGAATCGGCGCTACCCACAATGATGCCAACATTTTCGCTTACAACTTCCAGAATGGCGCAGACGGTGGAATCAAGGGGCCAAACGGCGATGTTTATCTTTATCCTCACACGCAGCTCGACGCCCAGGCCAGCTATTGGATCCCCAATGGGCACGGGCTGCAGGCTGTGGTTTCACTGCTGAACCTGACCAATGAAGTCTTCGGTTTCTATCAGGGCAGCGAGCGTTTTCCCATTCAGCGTGAGTTCTACGACCGCACCGTTTCCTTCGCCCTGCGCTGGACCCTGACGCGCGAACCGAAATAAAACGGCGCTGCAGCAAGTCAGTGCCGTACACCACAGATAAACCGGCCCGGAGCGCAAATCTCCGGGCCGGTTTATTTTCGCTGTCTCTGCGCGATGTCAATACGTTGACGAGCAAAACATTCGGCGCAAATTTTGTCTTTTTGTGTGCCAAATTGGCACGAAAGTAACAGGTGAAAACATTTTTTGTCTTGCAGAGAACCGCATACCTGGGACAAACTATGGGCCGTTCCGAGTAGAAAACTGAAAAACTGGGTTTATAAAAACCAGGGCTGTATTGTTCCCCAATTTGGCTTGTACGAATTCCGCTACCCCCGGGCGGTAAAGCTAAGGTCATTCATTGTTAGAGATTGAATATCGGCGCAATTGGCGGAATGCCCTGTGCATCCTTGTTATTGGGGTGTGCGCATGCGCCTGGGGGCAACGTTCCACTGCCGGGCCGGTGCGATTGAGCATCACGGACCCTGGTCTTATACCGAATGGCAAATCTGTCAAACTGGTGATCTTCAAGAGCTTTTTCCGGAACGGTTCGCAGCTCACAGGGACACATAATGTCAGCACAGACATGACCGGCTGGACGTCGGACAATCCGAATGTCATCAGTGTCAGCTCTCGCGGACTTGCAATTGCGCATCAGTCATTGGGCACCGCGACGATCAGCGCTACAGGCTGGCCGGGGAAGGTCAGCATACTGCTGACAGCGACCAACCCGACACTTCAGTTCATCACCGTGACCCCATTCAAATCGAGTCTCGCCGTCAACGGAACCCAACAGTACAAGGCCATTGGGCACTATTCCGATGGTTCTGCGCCGGACCTTACAAACCTGGTTACCTGGGGAGTCATCAACAATATCGGTGTAACCGGCGGGCAGGCCAGCATCACACCGGGACCTTCCGGCGGGTTGGCGACGGGAGTCACCGCAGGGGTTGTAGAGATTACGGCCACTTACAGCGGAGTCACGAGTGGCAGCTATTTGAATGTAGGCTTAACGGCCCTCAACATAGCTCCCACAAATCCTTCTGTCCCGAAAGGGGAACCCCAGCAATTTACCGCCACCGGAACCTTCGGAGCAAACGACTACGATATAACCAATTACGTTAAATGGGGCTCATCAAACCTTTTGGTGGCTAATATTACCGGTTTCCCTTGTGGTATTTGTACCGGCGGATTGGCGTCGACACTTTCTCAGGGCACAAGCAATATTTCCGCTTCGTCGGGCAGCATTGCTTCCAACATCCAGCAGCTCACTGTAACTCCTGCCGTGGTCACATCCGTGGCGATCTCCCTATCCGCCTGCAATCCAGCGAGTGTTCCCAGAGGCAACAGTTGCCAGTTTACGGCGCTGGCAATTTACAGCGATCAGACCACGGCTACGGTCACGGACAGCGCGACGTGGAGCTCAGACGCTCCCAGTTGTGCCGCAGTCGACGCGACAGGTTTGGCCGCCACCTTCTCCAGTGTGCCGAACCCATGCACGGCGCACATCACGGCTACTTTCAATAGCGTGGCCTCCAATTCGATTGCACTGACGGTTACCCCTCATGTGCTCACCTCGATCACGATCTCTCCGAAGAATCCTACACAGCCGAATGGGAGCTCCCAGCAATTTACAGTGAAGGGTCACTACACGGATGGGACCTTCACAATTCCAAATGGAGCCAACGGCCCCTCCTGGTTCTCCTTGAATCCTTCCGTTGCTGCCATTGGTTCATCTTCGGGATTGTCTAACACCGTAGCGCCAGGCCAAACGACCATCGGGGCGAGCTACAGCGGCTTCCAGGCATCTACCGTCTTCAGCGTTACGGCCGCCGTACTGAATAGCATCACCGTAACGCCGCTGAACCCGGTACCGCTTAATCCAGCCAACGGGAGCACCACCATTCCGGTTGCAGGCACCCAGGATTTTCAGGCGACTGGCAATTACAGCGACAACACTCATCCTGACATCAGCAGTATCGTTACCTGGAACACCTCTGATTCCAATGTTGCTACGATCAACAATCCGAATTCGCCGGGCGAAGCGAGCGGCGTTGTGGCAGGCACGGCCAACATTACCGCCGCTCTTGGCAGCGTAACCAGCGCGCCGTCGGTCTTGACCGTGGCGACGATCAACTCCATCACCGTCAGCCCGTCCCCGGTAACGCTCAATCCCGGAGGAACGCAACCGTTCGCCGCCACGGCACACTATGCGGGCGCGACGCAGGACCTCACGGCTTTCGCTCCCACATGGTCCAGCAATCCGGTGAGTGTTGCCACGGTTGACCAGAGCGGGACCGCGACCGCTATTTCCACCGGGACCGCAACCATCACGGCGCAGTTAGGCAGCGTGGCCTGCACCGGCCCAGGCTGTGCAACTCTCACGGTGAACCAGGCTGTTTTGCAGAGCATCACCGTCTCCTGCGATCCTCACGCCCCCTGCACAGGTTCGGGTGAGCCTGTGTTGCAACTGGGACAGACCGAGCAGATGATTGCGACGGGAAACTACAGCGACGGCAGCACTCAGGACCTCACCCAAAGCGTCGGCCTTTCGTGGCTCTCCACGAATACGGCCGCAGCCACGATTGTTTCCAATACCGGCTTCCTGACCACCCAGGGCTTGGGGTCAACCACAATCCGGGCCACCTGCACAGTCCAGTGTCCAGGAGCGCAGTCAACCATCCAAGGCAGCCTGTCGCTTACGGTAACTTTCTAAATCTGAAATTTTTGATTATCAAACCCTTAGCGTAAGAGCTAAACGCTATTGATGCCTGTTTAAATAATGTTCTATTCAAAAAAGGTTAGGAGCTAAAAGAGGCTGCGGAAAAACGTTCGCTCTGTGCGCTTCGCTGCGCGCTGGCCTTCGGCAGAGCGGAAT
>QIAW01000554.1 GCA_003225655.1 Acidobacteriota bacterium | reverse complement strand
ACTCTTCACCGGCGTGGAACCCGAAAACCGGCGCACAGATCGCCTTCGTGAGCGGCCGCACGGGCCTGCCGCAGATCTATATCATGGATGCCGATGGCACCAACGTACAGCGCATGACTGATACTGGCTACGCGGTGTCACCATCATGGTCGCCGAATGGACAGTTGCTGGCCTTTGCCTGGCGGCGCAGTTATGGTCCCGGAGCACCCGGCAGCCAGGATATTTACCTGATGGATGTGACCACACGGCAATGGGTGCAGTTGACCCACGATTCAGGTACGAACGACTTTCCCTCCTGGTCACCGGACGGGCGGCATATTGTCTATGAATCAAAGCAAGGCGGACGTTCGCAGATATGGAGCATGCTGGCGGATGGCGCCAAACAACACGCCTTGACCACCAGTGGTGAAAATTCGCAGCCCAATTGGAGCTGGAAGTAAATGTGTCATATCGGGTACCCCGAAACAGCAATTCTGATTTGAAGTTTATGATGTTTTTGGAGGCATGAGGTGAAAAACCGTACTAGGCAGTCCATCTTGTTACTCGTATTGGCGGCGCTCTTCACACTGGCCGGCTGCGCTAAAAAGAGCACTCCCCCGCCACCACCCCCACCGCCGCCGCCACCGCAGCCCACCGCGTCGCTTTCAGCAAATCCGGATTCAATCCAGGCAGGGCAATCGACGCAACTCACCTGGCGCACGGAAAATGCTACCGACGTTTCCATTGACGGCATTGGCAAGGTTGATCCCAATGGTTCCAAGACCGTGAGTCCAACAGAGTCTACGACCTACCGGCTCATTGCCAAAGGCGCCGGAGGAACGCAGGATGCCACGGCACGCGTCACCGTGGAAACCGCCGTGGCCCCGGTCAGCGAGACAGAAGAGCAGATGTTTACTCGCCAGGTGCAGGACGTGTTCTTCGATTACGACAGCTTCAGCCTGCGCCCGGAGGTAACGCAATCTCTCGCTGCCGCGTCGCAGTTCCTGCAGCAGCACCCTAATCTGAGATTTACGATTGAAGGCCACTGCGACTAGCGCGGCTCGACCGAATACAATCTGGCGTTGGGCGACAGCCGGGCTGCCGCCGTTCGCGACCAGTTGACGCGGAATGGCGTGGGCGCGGACCGCATCAAGACCATCAGCTACGGCAAGGAAAAACCGTTCTGCACCGAAGCCAACGAGCAATGCTGGCAGCAGAACCGGCGCGCCCATTTCGTGTTGCAAAAATAAATGTAGTATTAGGTAGTATCAAAAATAGAGAGAGACAAGGAACGCACAATCTGCGTTCCTTGCCCGGCTCTTGCTCAAAGAGAGAACTATGACTAAACGAGTACTCTATCTTGCTGCTTTGCTTCTCGTATTTTTTTCGATGCCGGCCTTCGGCGTGAGCAAAGAGATTGTCCAGTTACAAACCCAGGTGCAAAACCTGCAAGACCAGATGGCGCAAATGAAGCAGTCGTTCGATGAACGCATGGGCGTGATGAAGAATCTCATCGAGCAGAGCACCGACAACGTCAACAAAATGTCGATAGCGGTGGATACGCTGCAGAAAAACCTGACCCAGCAAAACACCGACACCGGCGCCAAGATGGACCAGGTCTCAGGGCAGGTCCAGGCGCTGCACGATTCCCTGGACGAATTGAAGGCGCGTGTCGCCAAGCTGAGCAAGCAAATTGACGACATGAATGCTTCGCACCAGAACCTGCCCACCGGCCCTGCCACACCGCCGCAGGCCCAGGCTCCGCCCGCCGACGTGCTCTATAACAACGCGTTGCGCGATTACAATGCCGGCCGCTACGATCTGGCCACGCAGGAATTTGCCGACTACCTGAAGTTTTATGGCGACACGGAACTGGCAGGCAACGCGCAGTTCTACGTGGCTGACATCGAATACCGGCAGGGAAACTTCCAGCAGGCTGTAACCGACTATGACAAGGTGCTGGAACAATATGCCGGTGGCAACAAGACCGCCGCTGCTCAGCTTAAGAAGGGCTTCGCGCTGCTTGAGCTTGGCCAGAAGCCGGAAGGCATCAAGGAACTGAATTCTGTGATTGCGCGCTATCCGCGCTCTATCGAAGCCACCCAGGCCCGCGATCGCCTGCGCAAACTGGGGGCCGCGCCCGCGGCCTCCCGTAAGCCCAGCCCCTCACGCCCGCGCTAAGCGCAAACTGTTGTTGTTCTTCTATCCTATTGCCTTCCTTGCAGTTACCCTGGTTACTCCTTCCATCAAGATTTTGCTTGCAAGATTCCCCCCTAATAGCGTTCTAATGTGTTCACAGATCAAACCCTGTGAATAGTTTTGATCTTGCTGTTCTGGTAAGCGGCAAAATAAGCGCTGTCTCGCGCGAATTTGCGAGTGCACAGCGGCTGGTCCCATAAAGGGACGTACAAATCAAATCTGAGATAGATCTAGCAAAGGGTGACGTTGAAGCGCTTTGTCTGATACGGCAAGTCGGATCGCGCATGAGATTTTTGTAACCTTTCTCCCGCGATTTGGTTTTGCTGCGAGCTCTCAAATAAAACCATGTTAGAACTCATTATCGTTTTCCTCCTGTGGGTGATCGCCAGCGCCGTGAGTACAAGCTCACCTGGAGCAGGCGCAAACTCACCCGTGGTTCTGTTCATCATCTTTGTCCCTATCTTTGTGCTGTCTTTGCGGCGCTATTTTCTGACAAAGAAGGAAGACGAACACTGGCGCGAGTTGCAACTGCGCATGAAGGGCCTGGAGCTGAATCAGCAGCAGGTGCTGAGGCGGCTGCACGAATTGGAACATCCCTCCGCGATTGCTGCCCGAGAAGCCAAAGAGTCCGCAGAAGCAGCGGTGTCACGCTTCATGCCCGAGGCCGAGAAAAAACCGGCGGCAGAGCACAAGCCGTTTGCGCCACCACCTCCAGCGACACCTGCTCCGCCGATTGTGCCGCCGGTTGACGTTCACCCCCGGCCCGAAACACCCCAAGTGCCACCTTCGGCGGCGATGCCCGAGTCACCGGCGCCAAGGCCTGTGCCTCCCGCAGCGCCTCCAACTCCAGTGGCTCCACCGCTCGCGGCACAAAAGGAAACGGCGGTACCACCAGTTCCTCCAACATCCATTTCTCCGTCCCCGCCGGCGGCGAAACCGGTTACGCCACCGGCGCCGTATGTGCCGCCGTCCGTTCCGCCAACTGCGGCCAGGGTTACATCGAACATCGCCCAACCGGCAGCCATGCGGGGATCGGGTGGGGGCTCGATGTCGTTTGCAGGCTACGCAGCGGCGCCGCCGCGTCCGCCGAAACCCAAGAGAAACCTGGAAGAGACCATTCTCACCAACTGGGCTCCCAAGATTGCCATCACGTTGGTGGTGTTGGGACTTGCGTACTTTCTCTATTACGAGTGGCACGTAATGTCGGCTCTGGCGAAGATTGGGCTGGGACTGCTTTCAGGCATAGCCATTCTCATACTTGGTATCTTTCTGGAGAAACGTGAACGCTACGTTACCCTGGGAAGAGTCTGCATTGGCGGTGGTTGGGCGACCATATTCGTCACCACCTATGCCATGCGCTTTTTCCCGGGTTCGCCTCTTCTGCCTTCAGATATTGCCGGATTCATTCTGCTCTTCCTGGTGGCGGCAGCCATGGTGGCTCATACCTTGCGCTACCGCTCGCAACTGGTCACGGGAGCGGCTTTTCTGTTGGCGTATTCGACGGTATTCGTCGGCCACAACGATCAGGGTTACAGCCTGACCGCAAATGCTTTGCTCTCGGCCGGACTGGTCATACTCGTCTGCCGTTACAACTGGTTTGAACTCGAAGTGCTGGGAATTCTGGCGGCCTATATCAACCATTTCTACTGGTTAATGCCGATCGTGGAGCACGCGGGCCGGCACAGATCTTTCGAGCAATTTAAAGCCAGCGCGGGCATGCTCATCCTTTACTGGGCATTCTTCCGCGGCTCTTACCTGTTGCGCAAAGTCCACAACGACTACGAAGAAAAAGTTTCCACGGTGGCAGCGCTGCTGAATAGCTTCGGTCTGCTGGCAGTGATGAAGTATCAGTCTGTGAATCCTGAGTTGGCATTCAAGTTTCTACTCGGATTAGGTGCGGTTGAACTTCTCCTGGCGCAATTGCCAATCACGCGCAATCGGCGTAAGGCTTTTGTGATGCTCTCCACCATTGGCGCAACTCTGCTGGTGGCTGCATTTCCCTTCCACTACGCGCCCGATAGCGCGCAACTCTCGGTGCTTTGGCTGATCGAGGCCGAGGCGTTTTTCCTGGCCGGCATTATTTTGCGTGAAGCCCTTTTCCGCTACTTTGGCATGCTGGCGGGTCTGGTTGCTGCCGTGCAGGTTCTGGGCACGCAAGGTCTTAACCCAGGCAACGACCTGCATCGCGCCATGGTCTTCGGGTTGGCCGCGGTAGTGTTCTACTTCAATTCGCTCTTCATCACGCGCTACCTGAAAAAACTGGTCGTGTCTGATCTTGAACTGAAGTGCTTGCGGACTTTTTCTTACATCGCCGTTTGGGTCGGGTTCCCCAACGCGTGGGTGGCTGTACTGTGGGCGGCGCTCGCAGTAATGCTGATTGTGAGCGGGACGTACCTGAAGAATTGGGACCTCAGCTTTCAGTCCTACGGATTTGTCGCAGCCGCATTCCTGGGCGTGCTGGCTTACGACATCGATCTGCCCTACACCCCGGCATCTCATTTCAATCTTCGCGCATTGCGATTTGTGCTGGTTGCAGTCGCATTTTACCTGTGCGCGTGGAGGAACCATACGCTCCAGCGGCTATGGGCCTCTGCTGCGCGTGCCGTCCACACTTCGCTGGCTTCGCTGCTGATTGCGCTGCTCATCTGGGTTGAATATCCCAACTCCTGGATGGCAGTCAGTTGGATGATCCTTGCTCTAGGGTTGGTCACGGTAGCTCGTTATGGCAGATTGCGCGAGTTCACGGTGCAGAGCACAGCGCTTGCCATCGCAGTGCTCTGCCGAGTGCCGTTCCACCTCGACCTCAGTAAGCCTATGCTCGGGCATCTTAGCGAACGCCTGGTAACTCTGGGGCTGATCACGATTGGTTTTTATATTCTTGCATGGCTGAGCCGTGACGAGAAGTGGGGCTTCTCCCGGTATTTTTCTTATTTCAACACCTGGGCAGGCGCGGGCCTGATTTCTCTGCTCATCTGGTATGAAGTTGAACGTTGGCCAGGCTGGATCGCCGTTGCCTGGATGATGGAAGCCCTGCTGCTGGCCACGGTGATGGATTACCTGACGCGCCGCCAGAAACCCGACGCTCTGCACTTTTCCTGGCAGTCTTACCTGATTGCGCTTGCGGCCTTTGCCCGGACTCTATTATTCAACTTTGACATGCCGCATGGCGAAGGTCTTTTGAATGTGCGCGTGGTGACGGTGGCGCTGGTCTCCGCCCTGCTTTACGGCTGCGCCGCCCTGCGCTGGCAGAGAAAGACATCCACCAGTGCCATCGCCCGGTAGATGCAGAATTGTGCGGCCTCGCTTCTACTGGTCCTGCTGGGCTGGGTGGAGTACCGCAATGCCTGGGTG
>QIAW01000555.1:2328-3612 GCA_003225655.1 Acidobacteriota bacterium | reverse complement strand
CCTCAAGATCGAGCAGCGTCTCCAGCGACTCGCGGATCGCGGCCTCGTCGTCAATGATGAGAATGGTTCCCGGCGTGAGGGTTTCGAGTGGTGATGTCCGCCGCGGAAGCACAGCAGCTTCAGACATGAACAGCCTTTCTCGTTCTGACCATCGGGAATTCCAGATAAAATATCGTGCCTTCTCCGGGCCGGCTTTCCACGCGAATCTTTCCCGCATGCTCCTGGATGATGCCGTAGGTCACGGAAAGGCCCAATCCTGTGCCCCGGCGCTGTCCATCACGGCTTCCCGTCTTGGTGGTGAAGAAGGGATCGTAGATGCGCTCAATATGTTCCTGGGCGATTCCTGTGCCGGTATCAGAAACGGTCACGTGCACCGCATCTCCGTTCGAGGTGGAAATGCGCAGCATGCCGCCTTGCGGCATGGCGTCTTTGGCATTGAGGAACAGGTTCAGGAAAACCTGCTGCAGTTTGCCGGCGTTGCCGAAGATCAAAGGCATGTGTGACGACTTTTCCTGCTCTACCTTGATCTTGCCGGTCTTGAGCTGGTGCTCGAGCAGGGCCAGGGTGTCATTGATGACCTGGTTGATGTCAATCTCCGCGAACTCGGTGCCGCTGGTGCGCGAAAAGTTGAGCAGGTTGTTGACGATCTCCGATGCCCGGAAGGTCTGCCGCGTGATTTTTTCCAGCAGGGAATTCTTCTTCTCGTCTCCGTGGAGCTGTTTGGAAAGCATCTGCGTATACGAGGAGATCACCGCCAGCGGCGTGTTGACCTCGTGGGCCACGCCCGCCGCCAGCAACCCGATGGAAGACATTTTTTCCGCCTGCGAAAGCTGGGTTTCAAGCTGGATGCGTTCGGTGATGTCGTCCACGATAATGAGACGGCCGATCACGCTGAATCTCTTGGTCACGAGCGGTGCGATGGCGATATTAGCGATGCGCGTGTCGCCTGCCGGGGTGTTGAGGCGGAACTTGTACAGATTGTGAATTCCCGCGTTCTGGCGCACGCGGTAGTACTCTTCCATGAAGGCGGCAGGCGCAACTTCGCTCAGCGGCTTGCCGATCACCTCCGAGCGTGGCATCGCATACATCACTTCCATCTGCGAGTTCCACGATTCAATGCGGTCCGCCAGGTCCACGGCAAGCACTCCCACGCTGATGGATTCCACGATGTTCTCGTTGAAGTCTTTCAGCCGCTCATAGGCCAGCGCCTTCTGCTCCAGCGAGGCGTACAACTGCGCGTTCTGGATGGCGATGCCAACGTAGCCGGCCAGCGTTTCCAGCAAT
>QIAW01000555.1:415-2308 GCA_003225655.1 Acidobacteriota bacterium | reverse complement strand
ACCCAGGACGGCAATCACCCTGCTCTGTACGGTGCAGGGGATGTAATAGTTCAAATCGAGTTGCGCGATGGCGTGCTGGGCAGCGGGGGTTTCGCGCAACGCCTGCCGGGTATTGTCAAAAAACAGATGGCCTGTCAGGAACTCCGGGCGATCTTTGCTCAGAAAGCCGAGGTCGAGGGCCTGGGTTGAATTGATGCCAAAAGATTTGGCCAGCGTAAAGGTGGTAGGCGCGTCCGTTGCGGCCAGGAAAATCGCCAGCCGGTCTACCAGCAGCGTGCTGGAGAGCCGGTCCACCACCGCGCTCAGCATTTTGTCGAGGTCGGTTTCTGAATTCAGATCGCGGCCGAACGCCACCAGCGTATTGCGGTAGTCGTAGCGGTTGCGATAGAACAGCCGGTCAATTCTCCTCTGGATAATGTTTTTCAGCGGATCGAACAGCAGCGCGGTCAGAAAGATGGCGATAATCAGGCCTGCGGTCCCGGTTCTTTCGATGCGGGTGCCGCGGACTACCGCGGCCACGATGGCAATTGCAAAAAAGTATCCGACCGCGATCGCGCCCGTAGCCAGGGTGTAGACCATGCCGCGCTTGAAGATGACGTCCACATCCATCAGCCGATAGCGGACGATGGCGTAGCCAAAAGTCAGCGGCAAAAAGACCAGCGCCAGCACGCAAATTTTTGTGGCCGTGCCGGGCGTCGCTCCCCGCATGAACTGGAACACGTAAAGCAGGAAGGGCGCCACCGCCAGGATCGTTCCCCGGGTGACCCATTTCATCTGCTGGCGCACGATGGGGATACGCGTACGTTGGTAGCTGTCCCACAAGATCGCTGTCGCTGGCGGCAAGTGCCCGCAAGGCGGTGACCTGCAGTCCCAGGAGCAGCGTGCCGGGCAGATAAACCACGGCCAGCAGCCAGGGATGGCGCCGGATGAATTCTCTATGGCTGGGGAAGGTCAGCGCAAAATGCAGGAAAAGCGCCGGCTGCAGCAGCCAGGCGACAACATTGGACCAATAGATAATCTCGTCAAAAGTATTGAGTTTGCCCGTGTATTTGAACGAATAGAAAATAAACGAAACCAGGCAGAAGATATAGAAATGAGTGGATTTGGGCGCCGTCCACCGCCGCAACAGAACGTAGAGTCCTATCAGCAGGTAAGTCAACGCGATCAGCCGCAGTCCATCGTTAAGAGACTTGTCCGCCGGCTCAGGAATCAGCGGAACATCCACTTGCACGCCATCCCGCACTACTGTGTAGACAGCCTTGGAATACACACCCAGCCGGTAGAGTTGGTGCATGCGGTCAGCGCTGTTGCGGATGTGCGAATGGGAAATGGCATCCAACCGGTCACCTGGCTTGATGCCGGCTCGGTCCCCCGGCCCTCCCGCGTCTACTCTCTGGGCGACTAATACCGTCTCGCTGGCACTGGCTGGATACTGCTCTAACCACGAGATACCATCCTCCGGCACCAGGGTTTTCTTCTCGCGATTGAAGTTGATGGCGGCAAAGATCACCGCGCTCAGCGTGGTTAACCCGAGCAGGAAGGCAGCTACGCGGAATTGATAGTCGCGTTTCATGGGTGCTTGGGAGCCCCTGTTCTTGCTGGGACGCACTTGGCTCTCGACGGATGACCGCCTATCCTCAATTAGCACGTCAGATACCACCTTTGCCGCCCCATCTATGCCCATAAGTCAATGTCAAGAAAGTACTTAACATTAAGTATAGGGGATTTCATAACCCCTCATTATGAAATTTTGTAGCCACACTGCTAAATAATGGAACTGAATTTGAGTTCACTCGGGGCGAACAGCGAACGAGCGTCTCACCATGTGGGATTCTGACGGGCATTCAAGTAGTGGCCCGCATAGGGACAGGAAATAGGGACATAGGAGAAGAC
>QIAW01000555.1:0-265 GCA_003225655.1 Acidobacteriota bacterium | reverse complement strand
AATTGGACGCGTGTTCAGCGCATTCGGTTGTTTTCTTTACAAAAAACTTTTAAGGGGGGCAATTTCTCAAAGGTCGCAGAAACTGTGTGACAAGTTTCTGCTGAATGGCCCGTGTGCTCGAGATGTCTTTCACCTCTTCTCCAAATCATGTTTCACTCGGCATCGAACCTTCGGTGATGCAAGAACGCTTCATCAACATTCACGGTTGCACCATGCGCTACCTCACCGGCGGCGAAGGTCTTCCCCTGGTGTTTCTTCATGGCCT
>QIAW01000553.1 GCA_003225655.1 Acidobacteriota bacterium | reverse complement strand
TCCAGCACAGGGAGGAATCACCCCCAGTTACGGCAGCATCGTGGTGGCGCGGCAAGAGTTGAACGTTGAGCTGCATGTCATCATCCGTCCGCGCGGCGGAGATTTTTTATACTCACCGCCGGAGTTCGAGGTGATGAGAGAAGACATCCAGCTCTGCCGGCGTCTCGGGGTGGATGGCGTGGTGCTGGGAATTCTGCTGCCCGATGCCCGCGTTGACAAGGAGCGCTGCCGCGAACTGCTGCAGTTGGCGCGGCCGATGTCCGTCACCTTCCATCGCGCCTTCGATATGCCGGCTGACGCCTTTGCGGCATTGGAAGATGTAATTGAAATCGGATGCCACAGGATTCTTACTTCAGGCCACGCTGATTCCGCGCTGCAAGGCGCGAGCTTGATTGCAGAGCTGGTCGAGCGGGCGGGTGAGCGCGTCATCGTCATGGCCGGAGCGGGGGTCAGCGAAGAGAACCTCGCGCAACTGGTGAAGACGACCGGGGCGCTTGAGTTTCACACCTCGGCACGCATGCAGGTGAACAGCAAAATGCTCTTCCGTAATTCTAAGGTCAGGCTGGGCGCAGCCGCTCCAGGAGAGGAATACCAAACCCTCATCGCCGATCAGGGCCGGATCCGAAAAATGCGCGCCATCGCTGATCAGCTCTCGGCAAGTTGAAGGCAGTTGCGAATTTTGTGACAATTCCGTGACAAATCTGCCTCGGGATGTTCGCTATACTGCGCGGCAAAGTCTGAGCGGACCTCCCCCGCGCTTGAAAAAGCATCTGCTCACCTATCCTCTGGGAGGGGTCCAGTCTGATCGCTGAACCTGGAGGTCACAATGGCGAAACTTCTACGTCTTTCTCTCCCCAAACCTCATCGACCCAAAGCTTCTCTCTACAAAAGCTGCATGGCGCTGATGCTGCTGGCAGTTGCCGGGTGCGGCGCGAACAGCAACATGATGGACCAAATGATGAACTCCAATCGGGTTCTGCAGTCCATGACCGTCGCTCCGGCCACAGCGGACGGACAAAACTTCATGAATGGCCAGGTGGCATTCACAGCCATGGGGACGTTCAGCAAGCCGCCCTCGCCGGCAATGGTGAACTTCATGGCTCCATTCTCGGGCGGCTGGAGCGTCTCGAACCAAAACATCGCGACCATAGACCAGAATGGCATGGCGCAGTGCGTTCACGAAGCCGTGGGCACCGTGATGGTTACAGCGCAGGCCTCAAGCAATGCGGCGGGACCCGGGGCCATGTCTACGGCGGTGACTGCCACCGCGACGCTGACCTGCCCGTAAGAAACAGTTGCCAGTTGCCGGCCACCAGTTGCCGGTTTTCCAAAACCCAAAGCGCTAAACGCCGCACTATGTCGTGCTTTGTCGTCGCTCGCCATGGTTGCAGACAGGCGCAGACGTGGCATACTGCCCGCGGTCAGAGGAAAGAACATTTCATACAGATGTTACATCGCGGTCACATATCGGTAACAAATGGTGATGAGAATCAAAGTGTATCCCGAGCTGGAAGTAGGAGTACTCGGGGACGCTGTTGGTAATAGAACGCTCCGGACGCGGAAAGCCAATATTTGCACGCGGCTGCAAGTTCCGGCGTCCGGAGCGTTCTATTTTGGATGGGTTGTAAACCAATGGGAATAGGGACTGCGCTTTTTGGTTTTGGCCTGTCACAAAAACCGCAGATGAAACCACAGTCCTAAGTTCAGATGCAAGTTCCGGCATCTGGAACATTCTATTTTGGATGGGTTGTAAATACTGGAAAGGTGCTGTGGCGCGTTGGATCCCAAGGCTCCACAGCAATACAGTTCCCTGACGGCATTGTATGGGTGGTTGAAAATTTTAAAGGAATGAGGCTCACGCAAAATGTATCTCAATCCTCTTGAGATTTTCAGGATCTTCAATTACATTGCAGGATCATCCGCACGGCAAAGCTTCCTTCTCATCAGAGGAAATTGTCACAGGAAGAAAACAGGCAGTACACCAACCGCTGAAAAAGCTTTTTGATCAGTACCGGGCCCCTTATTTTTGAGAACCGCGATGACGCGAACGCCCTTTCGCACTCGATAGAGACCCACAGTCCGGTGTGAAGCGGCGGGCAAAACCGTAAACCTTACCACAGCCTTCAATGGCGCGTAGATTGGGCTACGCAATTCGATCCCGCAGTCCACAATTTCAGAAAGGGTTAAGACGTATGCGCACGAGTCTTCGTTCTTATGCACTCCGTTCTCTGATTTTCACCATCCTGTTTTTCGTATATGTGACCTCAACTCCGGCCGCCCCCGGCGCAAAAACTGCAGCCGCGGATCAGCAGGAAGCACCCCAGACCGCTCAAAAAGCTGTAAATCTGCAGACGCAAATTCAAACCGCAGACGACGAAGCGGATGATCCCGATATGCCCGCCCTATCGGGCGGAAGCTTCGACAAAGAGGACTACCTCAGAATGCGCGATGAATATATAGCGCGCATTCGCGGTATTGATCCGAGCAATCCTCGCGATCCAAGTATGCGCATGAACGCGATCCGCGCCATGGAGCTGCAAGAGCAGCGGATCTACAGGATGCAAAGAGAATCCGCAGCACCCGGAGCGGCCGGCGGGATATCGCCTTTTGCGCCTACGAGCGCAACCACGTGGATGGAGTTGGGACCTGATCCGATTCCCAACGGGCAGACGAACGGCACCTCGGTTCCGGTGAGTGGACGAGTGGCAGCGATTGCCGTGCACCCCACCAATCCCAATAGTATTTATGTTGGCGCGGCGCAAGGCGGAGTCTACCGTTCGCTCGATGGCGGCGCGACATGGACCCCACTGATGGATAACGCGCTGACGCTCGCCATCGGCGCCATTGCCATTGATCCGCTCAATCCTTCCACGGTTTTCGTCGGTA
>QIAW01000551.1 GCA_003225655.1 Acidobacteriota bacterium | reverse complement strand
GACCGCCCAGCCGAAGGTTCTCTCTTGCAAACCTAGTGTGGTCAGGATCTCAGCGCGCACAGCGCGAAATGGACCGAGATCGGTGATCTGTGGTCCGAATAGAAACCGGATGAGGCCCGCTGCAAGATGGTTCCCAAATACGGAATGCCATGGCAGCGCACCGGCATTGCGCGCTCCCGAGAGACGCGATCCGAGTGTGATATCCGCCCGCCCGGCAATGATAGGGGCGAGCAGACAAGGAAGGTCAGCCGGTCGATCGCTATAGTCGCCGTCGAGAAACACGACGATATCTGGCGCGCTGACATGAGCGAGGCCGGTCAGGCAAGCTTGACCATATCCACGGCGGGGCTCACGAATGATGCGTGCGCCCATCCGCGCAGCAATCTCGGGTGTGCCATCAATCGAGTCATTGTCAACAATGAGGACCTCAGTAACAAGGTTCGCTGGAATATCAGCAAGAACGTGGCTGATAGACAGTGCTTCATTACGGGTGGGGATGATGACCGAAACACGCATGCAACTCACCACCACTGCGAGTTTGGCCGCGTGCGCGCCAGCCGCGCATCGATACCCCACGTTCGTCCCGCCCGTCCTACCACGAGCGCCAGCGACGCCAGCACCGGAACGAGCAGTTCCCAAATCCATGCGGTACCCCACTCCGAAATCCACAGGCTGGCTAGGTACGCACACGCAACCAGAGCGGCGGGACGAGTGAGCAGCCCCAGCACCAGCAGGATGCCGAGCGAGATTTCCGTCGCCGCCTGTAATGGGGCGGCCATCTGAGCATGGCTCGCCATCAGGGCCATCACTGATTTCCAGACAGCCGGCGCGTGCCCCTGCCTGATGTAATTGTTGATGAGTTGCGCATAGCCCGATGGTGTGTAAAGTCCTTTTCCCAGGTTCTCGAAAAAAACCCAGACAAACATCGCGCCAATCGTCAGCCGGACCAGCGCCAACCCGGCGCCGGCCTGCATGCGGCTGGAACCGACGGATGCCTCACTCTCCGCACGTTCTTCTCGCGTCGTCATGGTGATTCACTCCTGTTTAATGAACTACCGCATGCGATACTTTCTAGAGCAGGCCGCTACTACCGCCGACCGAAATTCAGCCGAGCAACAGGCCCCCGGCTATTGCAATGGCCCACACCACTGCCCCCATGCTTGCAGCCACTTTCCAGCTACTGTATCGGCCAATGACGAGAAGCGATGGGAGGTTGATCGCCGGGCCGGCAAAGAGCACCGCGATAGCTCCGCCGACCGGTCCACCGGCGGCGAGAATTGACAGTGCCAGGGGAATTTCAAAGAGGGTGGGCAACGTTAGCAACACCGCAAACGTTGCGATGATCATCACTGCCAAAACATGTATTCCCGAGTTTGCGCCCAGATTCGAGGGTAGTTGCCGCATAACCCACATCGAAGCCCAGATTCCGACCAGGATCAGCGGCACTGTCCTCAGCGATACGTACATCAGCGATCTCGCGTAAGCCAAAAGCAATCCCCACCATGTGCCATCTTCCACTTCCGGCTCAGAATTCAAGTCTGGCACAGACGGATGTGTGATCTTCGCTACAGCGAGCGACCCTGCCAGCACCAGCAGCAGCGCCATGGCTAATCGCGCCCCGGCAACCCGCCATGGAAATAGGAAAAATGAAAGTGTCAGCGCTGCCGGATTTAGAGACGGAGACGCCAGTGTCATGGCCAAGGCCGGCGCCAGCTTGCGCGTGCGCTGATATACAGCAGGGAAAATTGGAGCGACGCAACAGGAACATAGCATCAGTGGCGCGCCCGCCAGTGCCCCGGTAATCTGATTGCGGACCGTGCCGCCACCAAGCAAACCACGTAACCGTGTGCTAGACAAGCTGGTGCGCGCCGCTGCGCTAATCAGCACTCCAAACACCAGAGCTGGCCAAACGATCTTGAGATACGCGAGCGCATTGCTGAAGGCCGTCATATCATCGCCTGCATGAGCGCCGATCTTTAAATTAGCAAGGTGCAAGGTACCGGTAGCCTGCGTCCGCCGAATCTGATTCAGTCCTGCTGCTCCCTTGTAATTGATCAGCAGCAGCACTAAGAGGCCAAGCACGAAAAATTGGAAGACTATCTGGGCTACAGAAGCAGAACTCTTCTTTTCCACAATGTCCACGACTGAATATTTCGTTGCCATCAGATTTCTTTCCCGCACGACGAATAAAAAGTGTGCAAGTATACGCCTTGGCTGCCTTCACTGACAACTTCAATGGGATCAGAGTTATCGGGCTTTCAAGACCAGGAAGTAGTCTTCCCCATCAGGCTTCACAAAGTTGTACTCCGCCACCAACCTGTATCCCGCCTGCTCGGCCTCTCGTATCACGATGTTCCGGCTCACACCGTGGTTTTCAGCGTTGCCGTTGCGATCGATGATGCCAACCCGCGCTTGCGGCCGCAGTGCTTTACGCAGCTTTTTCAGCAGCGCGACGGGCTCGGCTACTTCGTGGTACGTCTTCAACAGCAGGACAGCATCGATACTCTCCGGAGGCAACAGAGGGTCATCTGGCCTGCTCAGAATGGTGCGCACATTGTTGATGTTTTCGCGATGTACCCGCTCCTCAATGTAGTGAATGGCTTCGCTGTTGATATCGACAGCATAGACGAGACCTGCAGGCGTTACCCTGCGGGCGGCTCGAACGGAGAACCACCCTGAGCCCGCGCCTATATCGGCCACGTTCTTCCCCGGACCGATTCTCAGGATGTTCATCACCCGTTCGATCTGCAGCTTCTTATCACGATCCTTGTATTCAAAGACCGAAAGGTCGCCGGTATACGGCTTGCTTGTTTTCCGCTGCTGGACCTCTTGGTTGGCACTGGCAGGCGTTTGCGCTCGGATCGAAGTAAATGATGGGAAGCCCAACAGAAGTACAAGGCAGCCGCCAACGGCAAGCAGCCGTGCGAAGTATGGAAATTTCATGATCCGCTTCAACGCATCCCTCTTGAGAAAGCAATGTTCATTTGTTTTAATCGCGCGCAATCACAATGGTAGTGCATGCGCTTTCGCTTTTGGGAAGCTCACGCTCCGTAGCCATGCGAATCTCCAACTTCTGCGTTTCGCCACGGATAACTGGACAATAGAAATCAGGCTCGTGGAGAGCGTTTTCGATGCGCCGCCGCCCGGCGCATCCACCGTAACAAGATTCAAGATAAGCACAGGAGCGG
>QIAW01000552.1 GCA_003225655.1 Acidobacteriota bacterium | reverse complement strand
ACGCGAGGCGCCCCGGCCCAAAGGACTGCCGGCGGGCGCAATTATTAAGCTTGCTCCAGAGGGCAATGCCACTCATCCGAACGTGCCAGCCGCCGTTGTTCCCCCGAACCCACTTTCGCTGGTACTAGCCAATAGCTTTCCCGCAGAGGCAGACAATAACACCGTCATCCCACCGGATACGCAAGGTACGGTAGGTCCCAACCACCTGATGGTGGCGCTCAACAGTAATATCGTTGTGCAGGACCGCGCCGGCAACCGGCTGACGACCGTCTCTTTGGATGCCTTCTGGGCGCCCACCGGCAACTCGCGCACCACCGACCCCAGGGTTGCTTACGATCCCTATAACGATCGCTGGATCATCGCTACCTCCGGTGATTTTCTTCTGTCTACCTCCGGTGTGCTGGTCGGCGTCTCACAGAACGGCGACCCCACCGGCAATTGGAACTTATATAAAGTTGCGGTCGACAGCACGAACCAGCACTTTCGTGATTTCCCGGTTCTGGGCTTTAACAAGTCCTGGGTCGTGGTGATGTGCAACGTCTTTGCCAACGCCTCGAATTCGAATTTTTTCTCGGGAAATATCTATGTCTTCGACAAGTTCGATCTTTACAATCATGGCGCCGGCACACCCACTGTGCTTAATACCGGCGGCGACAGCAACGTGACCCCCGCCATTACCTACGATAACAATCTGACGACGGAGTACCTGGTCGAGGAATACAACGGGAATCAAAGCGGCATGGGCATGATGAGGCTATGGGCCATTAACGGACCCATAGGCTCGCCTGCGCTCAGTACTCTCGCCTTTCCGGCCACGTCGGTCCCCTGGGATGAAAACGGGACAGCGAATTTCGCGCCCCAACTCGGTACTTCCACCGGCATCGACGTGGGCGACGCCCGCATCGGAAACGTGGTCTATCGCAACGGAACGCTATGGACGGCGCACCCGGTCTTCTATCCCTGCTGCGCCCCCACGACTCCACCGAACCGCAGTTCAATCCAGTGGTGGCAAATCGATACCAGCGGCAACGTGCTGCAGCGCGAGGTTATTGATAGTCCCGATCGCACGTACTTTCGTTCGTATCCTTCCATCGCGGTCAACCAGTACAACGTCGCCCTCATTGGATATTCGCGCTTTTCGGCTACTGAATATGCCGGGGGGTTTTATTCCTTCCATGGACATTCGGATCCACCCAGCATTCTCGAGGGCGAAACCGCGCTGAAGCTGGGCGAGGCCTCCTATGTAAAGACAGCAGGCGGTACCAGTAATCGCTGGGGAGATTACAGCAACACTGCCGTCGATCCAACCGACGATACTTCTTTCTGGACCATCCAGGAGTATGCTGCTGCTCCTTCCAGTCATTGGGCTACGTGGTGGGGGCAGTTCGTACAGCCACCGGTGGCCTTTCAGATGACTCCCTCCAGCAGCACGCTGACTGCGGGCGTGCCCTTCACCGACCTTGCCGTGACGGTCGTCAATGCACAGGGCGATGCGGTGACGAATTACACGGGAACGGTGCACTTCACCAGCACTGATTCTTTATTCTCAATGCCCGACTACACCTTTTCGGCGTCCGAGAACGGCACGCATCACTTTTCTGGGGTAACGCTTTTTAAGGCAGGCACGCAG
>QIAW01000549.1 GCA_003225655.1 Acidobacteriota bacterium | reverse complement strand
TTGGATACGCGCGCTTCTCAGCCACTGAACATGCGGGTGGATTTTATTCGTTTCGGGCCGATTCCGACCCTCCCGGTGTGCTCCAGGGTGAAGCGACGCTCAGAGCCGGTGAGGCGTCATATGTGAAGACGGGAAGTGGCGGCGGCACCAGTAATCGCTGGGGAGACTACAGCAACACCTCGGTCGATCCCATCGACGATACCTCCTTCTGGACCATCCAGGAGTATGCCGCCGAGCCGAGCAGTCATTGGGCTACATGGTGGGGAGAGGCTGTGCTGCCTCCTGTGGCCTTTCAAGTGAGTTTCACCCCTCCCTCTAGCACGCTCACTGCGGGTGTGCCGTTGACGGATTTCGCCGTGACCATCGCCGACGCGCAGGGGCATCCGGTGCCCGCTTACACGGGAACGGTGCGCTTCACCAGCAGCGATCCTTCCTTCTCAATGCCCGACTACACCTTTTCGGCTTCCGACCGAGGCACGCATCACTTTTCTGGGGTGACGCTTTTTAAGGCAGGCGCGCAGAGCATCTCTCTCGCTGATCTCGCGAACTCTTTTCAAACCCAGTTAGACTTCACCGTTGTGCCGGGTCCACCAGCAATATTGATGGTTGTCGGCCCAGCCACTAGAACTGCGGGCGCGCCATTCAGTTTCACGATGACCGCAAAAGATACTTTCCAGAACACGGTTATGAGCTATAGCAGAACAGTTCAGTTCTCGAGCAGCGATCCACTGGCGACGTTACCCGGGAACTATACTTTCAATCCGGGCGTTGACAATGGCAGCCACTCCTTTAACGCAACTTTGAAACGAGCAGGTCCTCAGAACATCCTTGTGTTTGATGGAAGTCTTTATGGCAGCCTCAATGTGAACGTAAGCCCCGATATTCCCCACCATCTAATCGTGAGCGCGCCGGCGAACGTAACCAGCGGCAAGCCCTTCACGGTTTCGGTGACCGCGCAGGACCAATTCAATAATGTCACGCCTGGATATTCAGGCGCTGTTCACTTCACCAGCAGCGATGCCTCGCATACTTTGCCGCCCGACTATATCTTTGTTGGTGGCGACCAGGGGCGCCACTATTTTCCAAATGGAGTGACCCTGAACACCATCGGCGCTCAAAGTGTCACCGCCACCGATACGGTCACGAATACGATCACGGGTACGGCATCCGTTAACGTAGCGCATCTGAGCGGCACTGCAAGGAGCCTGTATGTGCGTCTGGGCAAGCCGTTCAATGGCCTGATCGTTGCCACTTTCAGCGATGACCAGAATCCGGCAGCCAACATGCTCGCAGCGACCATCGATTGGGGAGATGGCGGCAGCAGTGGAGGGAACATTCAGCTAGATAGTCCTGGGGCATACACTGTGACCGGCGGCCACACTTATAAAACGCTGCCCGAACATCCCGCGACCGTTACCATTTCAGACAATCCCAACGGCTACTCCGCGATTGTGACCGACACCGTGCGCATGTGGCCTAAAACAGAATCGCACTGACGGTTAAAAGTTCCGAGTAAAGAGTGCGGCCGATCCTGCGCGCCGAGTCCGCTGTTCGAGTGCACGTGGATCTTCAAGGGAGGAACATCTCCAGCGGTTTTCAAAATATAACGATGGAGCCGACGATCGGACTTGAACCGATGACCTGTCGATTACGAATCGACTGCTCTACCAACTGAGCTACGTCGGCCTGATGGAAAGAGAAGGGTAATCGCTAGAAAAACTCTAATGTGATTCTAATATAGCAGCCGGTCGACACCAAACCGACAGATGAGACAGTACGATTTCTGCTTTCCTTAGTTTTTCATAGCAAGGGACTTCTGCGCTTTATGCGCGTGGAACGCAGTTTGACTTCCGGAGGGAACGGCGGCAATAACTTTGCCGCAAACGCAAAGGCCGCCCGGCATCCGGGCGGCCTTTCATTCAAGGGAGAATAGTTCCAACGGAAGCGAAGCCGTCAAAACTTTTCTGCAAAAATCTTATGAGCCTATGGGAAGGGGTGTCAAGCGTTTTTTTTGACATAAATGTCTTTATTTTCAACTATTTACAAAAAATCCGGGAAACTTCCAAAAATGACAAATTGTGTCACTTGGGCCTGTGTAAATAGTCTAAAAGACTGAAATTCAATCATTTGCGGGCAAATTGCCTCAATCTCTCAAATTTAGCTTGATTATCTCCACGTCCTGTGAGTGCTTGAATTCACGGTTGGGGAAGAGGCGGCGCAGCAACAAAGGCAAGCCGCCATAAAACAGGCCGATCACCAGAAACACGATGACCATCATGGCAATGAGCACAAAACATCCGACAATCAACTTGGTCAAGGCGCTCATGGTGACGGGCGGCGGCTCAAGCAGGCGCACATCGGCATCGTAGTTGACCGATTGCACCAGAGAGACCGCTTCACCTTTGGAGATGGGACCCGACACCACGACCACGAAAGGCCCACTGCGGCGGAATGTGATCTGCGAGTCGCCGTTGAGAGGAAGCGTAAGAGTTCCCTGGAAAGAGGGTTTGCGGCTTTCCTCAGCGTGAGCACGGGCCTGCTGCGCAACCGCGGAATCCTTCGCTGATGAAAGCCAATCCAGCAACCCGTGGAAGTGCTCCACGGCGATTTGTGGAGTGGGATACGAGAGAATCGTCAGCCGGGCGGTGCCGCTGCTGGTGTGGTAATCACCCGAGGCGACCTCGGCGCTCTTGTCGAAGCCGACGATATTCACAGGCAGAATCGAATCGATCCTTGAGAAAGTCGCTGGACCGACCGCGTAGTGGCTGGAACCGGGAACATATGACTGCGAAGGCAGATACTTCACGGGCTCGGGCAGGGAAGCTGCTCCTCCTGAAACCACGGGAAGGTTTTCGCTCAAGGCCCGCAGTTCAGCGACAGACATTACGGTGGGCTTTTCGAACGCGGCATCCACCAGGATGTCCGCTTTGTAGAACAGAATATGGCCATTGTTGACCAGGGCGCCGTTGCCGATCTGTTCGGCCCACATATCCGGGTGTGTAAAGAGGGTGAAAGCTCCATAGGAGCCGGTGGCGTTGCTGAAGCGTGCAGCTTTGACCTGCAGTTTGCGTCCCGCGCGCTCGTAGGTAGCCTGTTCGTAGTTGGTGAAGCCGAGTTCGTTGAGGGCGTCGGCATTGACAGCATCGGTTTGCCCCGGGGCAGTGCCGCTGTGGTGCTCGATTTGTTGCCATCCAGAGAAGCTCTGGGGAAGAAAAGCAGGCGCTGCCGCGGGCACGGCCCGGGCAGGCAGGGCTTCGATCAGGAAAAGCGCGAGCAGAATCCAAGTCTGAAAAATTTGATGAAAAGGCCGTTTGCTCAAGTCAAAATCCTTATTCTGGATGAATAGACATCCCTATCTATTAGACAACAAAAGCAGCGAAAAAGTTCGGAACATCAGAACAAGGGATGGAAAGCAACAAGGGGTGGGTGCGCTGGGCAAACTGTATCCTAACGTTCATCATGTAAGCCGTCATCCGCTCGCATACGCGGACTCTTCCGAGCCGCCGTGTTCAGAGACATCAGAGGTGATTACTTTTGGGCGTGTCCTTGTTGGCAATGGAAGTTGGTGCCCGAAGGTACAGTGTCAGATGTCCAGTTACCATAGTACTCGCATAGACGAAATCACTGATTGCTGTCGAATCCATTTCCGCTCTACAATGCAACTACCCCGCTCTCTGGGATCTCATGGCCGACATTTCGAAACACATTGAGAAGGCCGACAAGTACCTTCAGCGTGGAAAAGCTGAGGATGCGTTGGAGGAACTGAAGGCTGCTCTGGATGCGGAGCCGGAGAATACACTCGTCCGCGAACGGGCTTGTGACATTTGCATTTCCCTCAACCGGCAGCGGGAAGCCACCAGCCTGCTGAGCGACCTGCTGGACCGCTACTTTGCCGCCAGCGATCAGACGCGCGCCATTGTCACCTACAAAAAGTTGAGCCGCATTTCCAGTCCCACAGTGGTCCAGACCTTTCGTTACGCCCAATTGATCGAGAGAACCAACAAAAGAGAGGCGCTCGAATTGCTGCAAAAGGCAGCGGAGGGCTTTGAGGCGGGACGCAAGAAGGTGGAGGCGCTGCAGGTCTACAAGCACCTGGTGGCGCTGGAGCCGACGCTGGAAAACTTCAAGCGCCAGGGAGAGCTGGCCACCGAGTTGGGCGAAGGCAAGATTGCCGCTACGGCATTTTTCCAGGCGGCGACGCTGGAAGAGAATGAAAAACGCGACGGAAGTGCCCTTTATGAGCGCGCCTACATCATGGATACCTCCAATCCAGATATTGCGCTGGCTTTCGGGCGCTCATTGCTGCTGAATGGAGACGCGGCCAACGCGTTGAAGGTGATAGAGGCCTTTGCCAAGCAGCCCAACAGCAGCGAGGCCATGCGCGAGACCTACGCGCGGGCGCTGCTGCGGCTGAAGCGTCCCAAGGAAGCGGAGCCGATTATCCTCTCGATTTACGACAAAGATCCCAAGCAGATCAACGAAATCGCGCTGCTGATCGGGACGCTGCTGGAGATCGAGCACGATGGCACGGCGCTCTCGATTGCCAAGCGCACCGTGGAAATGGAAGACAAGGCCGGCCGCCATCGCGAATTTATCGGCCAACTGAAAGAAATTGTTGACCGCCACCGCGCCAGCCCGGAGTTTTTGGAATACATGGTGCTGCTGTTCAACAGCGCCAACCGCGAGCAGGATTATTGCGCCACACTGATCAAGCTGTTCGATCTTTATTACGCGGCAGGAAATTATCTGAAGGCAGCCGATTCACTCGATGCCGCCGCCGAAGTCGATGCCTATGAGACCGGGCACCAGAAGCGCCTGGAGATGCTGCGCGGCAAGATTGACGCCAACCGCCACCGCGCTATCGCCAACCGCTTTACCGCGGCGGTCAAGGTGAGCGCGTCGGCGCAGCGCGAGGCCGATGATCAAGCCGCCAGCCCGCAAAGCGAAAACGAACCTACCGTGCTCGAAGACTTCATGCTGCAGGCAGAGATTTTTTTGCAGTACAGCATGCGCTCGAAGGCGGTGGAGCGGCTGCAGAGGATCCAGAAGCTGTTTCCGCGGGAAGAGGATCGCAACGAGAAACTGCGGTCGTTGTACATGAATGCCGGCATGATGCCGAAGTACGACGACGCGCCTCCGCCGCCAAAAGCCGCGACTCCGCCCCCAGTGCCCGCCACGCAAAGAGTGGTTCCGCCGACGGTGGCCTTGGCGAATCCTGTAAGTATGGCGCCGCAGGGGCCTACATCCGTTGCCAATGAGAACTCCGTAGACAACATTGCGCGAGTGACCGAGATTACCCGCAACATTTACCGGCAGGCCAACGTGAAGGCAGTCTTGTTCGCCGCGGTCAATGATGTGGGACGCCACTGGGGCGCCAGCCGCTGCGTGGCCGGACTGTGCACGCCGGGCAAGCCTCCTTCAGCGGCGCTGGAGTACTGCGCGCCCGGGGTGAAACAATCGGATGTCATGGCCATTGTGAGGCTCATCGGGACTTTGCAGGGATTGGCGGTCAACCAGGGGCCAGTGGCCATCCAGAGCGTCAAGAATGCACCGGAGCTGGCCGCGATCAAACAGTGGGTTGACGCGCTGGGCATCGAATCGGTGCTGGCGGTGCCTTTGCTCGATGGCGAGGAGCATGTGGGCATCCTGATTCTGGAGCAGTGCGGCACCCCGCGCCCATGGCGGCAGACCGACGTGCTGGTGCTCAAGACCATTGCCGACCAGATGGTGCTGGCGGTCAACAACGCCAAGCTGCGCAACCTGATGAAGACCCTGGCGGTCACCGATGAAAAATCGGGGCTGCTCAAGCGGGCATCATATCTTGACGTGCTGCTGGCGGAGGTCCGCCGCGGATTGCAGCAGAACTCGCCGGCGAGCGTCATGCTGCTGCACTTTGGCCGGGCTTCGAACCTCATCAAAGAAATCGGCGAGCCGGCGCTGGAATCGATGATGCAGCAGCTTGGCCAGATTTGCTGCTCGCACATCCGGCAGAACGATGTTGCCGTGCGCTATGACACCTCCAGCATCGCCCTGGTGTTGGCCGATACCAACGAAAAGAACGCTTTTTTTGTCGTCGAAAAACTGCGCAAAGTACTGAACACGGTAAAAGTGCCGGGTACCGACCGCTCGGTCACCTGCACCGTCGGCATCGCGGAAGCGGTCATGCAGGCGCGCTTTGACCCCATTGATATCGTCACCGAAAGCATCAACCGCGTGGAACGCGCCCTGGATCTCGCCAAGCACGATGGCGGCAACAAGGCCAAATCGCTGGCCCCGCAGATGGAAGCCGCCGCGGTGGCGTAGTTCACGTCCACCATAAAGAACAAACCATGAGTCCTGGTTCATCGCGGAGACGCGGAGAATTGAATCATTGGATGATCGTGTCATTGGGTCGTTGTGGTATTTGATCATCGGATGCCTGACCGATCCGCATTCCGTTGCCAAGTACCGCGTCAACAATGTAGTGGCGAACATGCCCGAGTTTCAAAAAGCGTTTAGCTGCAAGAAGGGCCAGCCCATGGCGCGGGAAAATGCCTGCCGGCTGCGGTGAGAGTCATCGGGTGATTGGGTCGTTGGGTCATTGAAGAATTGAGTAATAGGGTAATTGTGTAATTGCCCGACGGAGGCTGCTGAAGATTCTCGGCGGCCTTTTTTGTGTAGAATTCAGCAGGCGGTAAAAGAGGTTGATCGCCACACTCGAGGCGCACACATTGAAGGAACCCATTCGTAATAAGGCGAAACGGCTCTTTCTCGTGGCGATTCTGGGACTCATTCCTGCGATCGTCACTCCATTTGTTTTGAATAGCGTTGCCCTGAATCTGCAGGAGATGTTGGGTCGATTGTTCCGCGTGGGTTTTGAAGGCGGCATACTCATTCTCTTCGGAGAGATTATTGTCGGCTGGCCGCTCTATGCTGCAGTGCTGTACTTCATATTCAGCCGATGCGGGTTCTTCATAAGCGATAATGACAATAAATCTTTGAGTCTGTTTCGGTAAAACAGTACTTAATTAATAAGTTCCTCCGTGTCTCGGTGCCTCCGTGGTGAATTGATGTCCATATATTTGGGAGAGTCAAAATGGAAATTAAGA